>CATYZV010000105.1 GCA_958415865.1 uncultured Selenomonadaceae bacterium | reverse complement strand
GCTATTATCAAATGATTACAATATCACAGCTTTAGTGGCAGTGGCCTGACCCGGCATACTGAGTGCTACAAAGTCGTACCATACGAGTACTCTGCTGCCCGGCTTGAGATCCTTTGCCTCAGCGTTTACGCTGTCGGGAATAGTAACGATGATATCGCCGTTGGCACTGAGGACCTTCGTGCCATCTTCTGTGCGGCTCACTTCAGCAACTTTGGTGTAAATGCCGTCATGTTCACCGTCGCCGACTACGATGGCAAAACCATTGCTCTGCGGCGGCAGGCTGCGGGTCATGACAGGGCTGTAATAAGCTGTAACTGCATCGCCTTTTTTGAGCTTGTCAAAACTCAGTGCCTTGCCGTTGGAACCATTGCGTATTTCCGTGTTCCATTTCACCTTGACTGCTACGGACTGGCGATTCTGCTCATCCGTTACCGTTACCATATCGCCGTCTATCTGCGTGATTTCACCGTGCAGCCGCAGCACTTCGGCAGGGTATTCCTGCACAGCGGCAGGCGCAGCAGAACCAGCGGCAGCAAATGCCATGCAGAAAATCATCATCATAGCCGTCGTCAAAATCATAGTCATCTTCTTCATAAGTATTCCTCCTGTATAAACAGTCTTGTTTGATGTTTTCATCTTATCATTCCCTGAACGTGTATACAATAAGAATACGATTAGAATACGATTAAAATATGATTAGAAAATTAAAACCCGGTTCAGCTTTTGCCAAACCGGGTTTTCTATAAAAGCAAAACTATTATTTGCTCTGTGTCGTCCTGCTCTGTTTTATCCTATAAGTGATGTATATGAACAGTACCCATATAACGAGTGCTGCCAGAGATACCTGCATATCACCGCCCATGCAGAACATGATTATGACAATAGCTGCGAGGAACAATGCGCAGAACCAGTTGGTATAAGGGAACAAAAATGCCTTGAAATGCAGTTCATCGAGGCGGCCTTCGCGGATGAATTTGAGCCTGAATGCCCAATGAGTTACCGTGATAGTGCCCCATGTGATTACGAGAGCTGCAACGACCGTAGCCAGCAGATACATAAATACCTTTTCCGGCAGGAAATAAGTCAATACGACGAGCAGCAAGGAAATAGCTGTCGACACGAGGATACCTATCATCGGAATGCCGCGGCGCGATACGGAAGCGAATATCTTGGGTGCATTGCCGTTCAGTGCCAGATTGTGCAGGATTCGCGACGTGCTGTAAAGACTGCTGTTGTAAACGGACAGTGCCGCGATGATTACGACGAAGTTGAGGATGTTGGCAGCGGCGGGAATGCCGATGTTGGAGAATATCTGCACGAACGGGCTTGCCTTCATGCCGACTTCATCCCACGGAGCCAGCGTCATCAGTACGACCATGGTGCCGATGTAGAAGATAAGGATGCGCAGCAGCACTTCATTGATAGCGCGAGGCAGCGTCTTTTCCGGATTTTCTGCTTCACCGGCTGCGATGCCGATCAGTTCAACACCGCCGAACGAGAACATTACGACGGCGAGTGCCTGAGCAAAGCCCCATGCGCCGTTCGGGAAGAAACCGCCGTTATTCCAGAGATTGCTGAAATTCTGCGGAAAAGGTCCCATAGTCGTGAAAATCAAATAAAAACCGAAGATGATCATGCAGCAGATAGCCGCTATTTTGATGAACGAAGCCCAGAATTCCGCTTCACCGAAGGTCTTGACGTTGATGAGATTGACCGTCGTTACGATGATGATGCAGACGAGCACCGTTATCCACTGCGGCACGTCAGGCAGCCAGTACTGTATGTAAATACCCAAAGCTGAAAGCTCTGCAAAGCAGACCATCAAATACAAGAACCAATAATTCCAGCCGGACAGATAACCGGCAAAATGACCGAGATATTTGTTGGCAAAGTAGACGAACGAGCCTGATACAGGTTCTCTGACAGACATTTCGCCGACCATGCGCATGATGAAGAAGATAAACATGCCGGCCAGCGCGTACGCTAAAATAATGCCGGGCCCTACGAGCTTGATAGTAGGAGCGGAGCCGTAGAACAGGCCTGTACCGATGGAGGTACCCAGAGCAATCATCTGCATGTGGCGGTTTTTCAGCCCGCGCTTCATCTTGTTTTGCTCATCACTCATAAAAATACACCTCTGAAATATAAATTTGTGAATCACACGTGCTATTTCCAGCCAGCGAACTGTTCTAGGAGCAAGCCTGAAAATACTCACTTGAATTAACCTATAAATTATAGCACAAAAACGAAAAATTTTACAAGTTTACATTTTGCTTTTGCTGAAATAAAAAAACGTACAGGGTATATGCCGGTACGTTTTTTCTTCAATCATCATTATAAATTGTACGCCTGTCTTAAAACCGTCAGCGGATGCAGTGCTTTTACGCCTGTGCCGCCCTCTATCTGGAGCCTGCACGGCCCGCATTCGCAGACACATCTATCCGCGCCTGAAGCCTTGACCCTACTGAACAGCTTGGCACCGATTTTTAGCGAGATATCACGCCTGTCAGCCTTGAAGCCGTAGCTGCCGGAGATACCGCAGCAGCCTGCATCAGCATCCTCTATCTGCATACCGGGTATAAGCGGCAGCACCTCCAGCGACGGCGTGCCTATCGCCTGTACCTTTAAATGGCAGGGCTGATGGTAGATGTACTTGTGCTGAGATAGAACACTGCCGTCAAAATCCGTCTTTAGGCAGCCTTCCTCATGCAGCAATGATAAATATTCAACGGAGTCGTACATATGGCCTGCGTATCCGGCGATTTCATCCCAGCCGAACAGCTCTTGATACTCCTGCTTTAGCATCAAGCCGCAGCTAGTGCACGCCGTAATTATATCGTAGCCCTTATCCACCCACTGATTGAGCAGCTGCACATTTTTACGCGCTTTAGCCTTTGCTTCATCAAGATACCCTTCGGCGATCATCGGCGAGCCGCAGCAGACAAATTTATCATCCACGGCGACTTCCACATCGTTATGGCGGTAGACCGCGAGCAGATCCATGCCTATCTGCGGCTGATTGTAATTGATGAAGCAGCCGGAAAAAAATACAGCCTTCCGCTTTTGCGCAGCCTGCTTAAAGCCGCGCGCCTGCTGTAAAAATGTTTTTGCCGCAAACGGAGGCAGTTTTACATCATCAGCTATGCCCAGCTTTGGCAGTATGCCAAGAGATTTTGCCGCACTCATGGCAAGATTTGCCGCATTAGCGGCGAGCGGCACAGACGACAATAATCTGCCCATGCTTTCATTGTGTGCCAGCATTTTGTCCGCCTGCTGATGCGGATGATTTTTGTAGTAGCCGCTCTTGGCGAGCATATTTAATGTAGAGATCGGCACACCCATCGGGCAGGCGAGATCGCAGTTCTTGCAGTTGGTGCAGAAGTCGAGCGCAGGGTCATCATCCGGTGCCAGCTGACGGAAGCGGCTTAGAGCCGGCCCGGTCATCTTGGGACCGCGGAACTTGCGCGTTGCCTCTGCCACGGGGCACACTGTCGTGCAGATAGTACACGCCGTGCACTTATCCGGATCGATCATCAATTTGTGCCGCTGTTTATTTTCTTGCTCCATCGTCCTGTATTCCTCCTCCCCTGCAAATTGATTTGACTGCTGCATAAGCTGTCAGCAAAGCCGTGCCGTTGCCCGACTTTTCCACTGCAAAATCGTATCCGGCAAGACTTCTGCCGATGACTCTGAGATTTTGCGCCACGAGTGCGCCGCTTTTGTCCAAAGCTCTAAATTGATCATCCGTCTTGATGCCGAACTTGGCAAACAGCTGGCTGCGCCCGGAGAATAATTCCCTATCCGACCAATCTGTCTGCTGCTGCGGCACTTCAATATCTATGCCGAATATAGGTTCCGTCAGCTTTCCGGCGAAAGCCTCCAGCCCGCCGCCGTAAATGCCGCCCGTCGCTAGTATGAATTGGTCTGCTGAGTAATCCCGCCGCCGGTCAAATCCCTCTGTATACACTGAGCGGCATCGGCAAGCCTCTACATCAGCTCCCGTTACGTGTGCTTTGCGTATAATCTGCACGCCGCGCTTCTTCGCTGCCGCCGTCAGCAGCTTTATAAGGCGAAGTCCCGTAATAGCCGGGGGAACGGCAGATATTTCCACCAGAGGACAGCCCAATGACGATTCCAGCTCATCGAATACGAAGTAATTCGGCTCCAGTCCTAGGACAGGCGGCAATACTATCGCCGTATCGCCTTTTACATGCGGCTTCAGCTGTTTTACGAAATCAGCTCGGCCCTCTGCCGTTTCCAACCAGCGCGCTGCATCCAATGCTGAAATATCGCGCAGATTCTGCTCATGTGCAAACGGCAGATCGATGTTGAGTGATTCGACCAAAGCGTGTTTTAGCCGCTCGCGCAGATTCTTCGCCGCCATATCGGCAAAAAAATCCTTCATATAATTAAAGCCCGCTACTATGACATGCTTTGCTTTAAACAGCGGAGCACTGTCCATAGTGCGCGGCACAAGGCAGGTAGGCTTAAATGTGCCCAATGCCGTCGGCACCCAGATATTGCGCTGCGGCGAACCGAAGTATTCCATGCCTTCGCCTTTGACCAATTCGAGAAAATCCGCCAATGCCTGCTGCGCTGTTTCAGCATTTATTTTTACATAAGGATGTTCTGCGGGAATGTTTTTCATCTCCGCTAAAGGATTCTTTACCGGCTTACCTTCAGCCGTATAGCCCAGCAAGTCGATGATGCCGCCGCCGATAGCTATCGTTCCCGTTCCGTACGATAGCAGCCGCACCGATTTGCCTGCCTTTGCCGCCATGCAAGCAGCGAACAGCCCGGCGATGCCGCCGCCGATGATCAAAATATCGCTTTTCTTCATTGCTCTATATCCTCCGCCCCTGTCAAATTCAAAGCTCCGTCGTAAATCGAGCGGCTCAGCTCCACATCGCGTAGCATATTGCCCCAGAGAACGGGACGGATTCCCTTCCAGCGCGATTCCAGAAATTCTTTAAACAGACCTTTCGTATCATCAGCCCACGGCAGCCCTTCGCGGACGACTGCACCTGCGCTGCGGTAAGTGCAGAAAGCTCCCTGGCACGTACCCATGCCGAGGCGCGTGCGCCGCCGCAGATCGCTTAGCGTGTGCGTCGTCGAATACGCCGCCGCTTCCTCAATCTCAGCCAGCGTGATATTTTCACATTCGCAGACCAGTTCGCATTTTTCCGGCTGCTGCTCCATGCGCTCCACGACTTTTTCCAGATTTTCACTGCCGAGGCGCGATGCTGCCAGCTCTGCACCGTGGCTGGGGAATATTTTTTTAGCACGATTCATCAGCTCCGGAGACGGATCATCGACCAATTCTTCTTCAGCCGTGCGGCATTTTTCATTGACACCGAGCTGCGGGCAGACGATGTCGCAGACCTTTTCCGCCATCAGGCGGTACGTCGTAAACTTGCCGCCGCAGACGCTCATAAAACCTTTTACGCCGTCAGCAGCGTGATCCAGTGCCACAAAGCCGCGCGAAGCACTGCGGCCCTTGGCGTTAGGATCAGCACTATAGAGCGGGCGCGTTCCGGCGAACACGCGCAGGATGCGGTAATCGTAAATATTTTCAAACGTAACCTTGCCTATCTCCATCATGCTCATGACTTCAGCCGGCTCTGTACTCGTATCCTCCGGCGCGCTGTCGATCGAAGTCGTGCCCAAGATGGTGATAGAGCCGTGCGGCACGAATATGTCAGCATCGGCAGGCTTGTGCAGGCGGTGAATAACGTGATTGCATATGCGGTGATTGAACGCTATCAATGTACCTTTGCTGGGCTTTACATTGACATTCAGGCCGACCATGCCTGCTACCTGTCCTGCAAAAGAACCTGCCGCGCTGATGACGAAATCGCAGGCGATACGATCTTCAGCTCCCGTCCACTTATCGTGAATCCGCACGCCTACGGCTTGACCGTTGACCACTTCGATATCCGTTACTTCCGTGTACGTCATCGCCCTGCCGCCGTACCGCTGGGCCGATGCTACCGTCTGCCAGAGCAAGCGGAAACCGTCGACAGACGCTCCGGGGCAGCGGTATGCCGACAGTATGCGGCGGCTCAGATTAGGCTCCATCTCAAACGCCTCTTTCAGCGTTACGGGCACAGCGTAGATGCCGCATTCCCCGCACGATTTCACCCACTGTTCCTCAAACGATTCGTCATCTTCCGGAGCACGCACGAACAAGCCTTCCGCCGCTTCCACACAGTGCCTGCCTATCTTGCGCAGTATCATATTTTCCTGAATGCACTCCCGCGCCGCTTCCTGATCTTTGACCGCATAGCGCGCGCCGCTGTGCAATAGGCCGTGAAAACGCGAGCTGGTCCAGTATCCCAGGTCGTCGCGCTCTACCAAAATCGCCTTGACCCCGCGCATGGAAAGATCGCGCAGTATGCCCACACCGGTTACACCGCCGCCGATGATGACTACTGTTGTTTTTATCATAGGCTGTTTACTTCCCCCTCATCCGATAGATATCAACGGCTTTTCCAAAACTAGCCGCTATACTATAAATAAATAAAATTATTTGAAAATTTATCTAGTATATCTAAATAGCAAATCTATTTTTCT
>CATYZV010000104.1 GCA_958415865.1 uncultured Selenomonadaceae bacterium | reverse complement strand
AGCAATATATTGTCAGCATAAACGAGGTATAAATGGATAAGAATGTAGCAGATTATCTGCAAACGACGTACACGGAAATAAATACATTGAAGGATTCGCCCAAGAGCCGTGTGGTGCTGGCTTTTGATACCTTGAGCAGGCAGGTCTGCATAATCAAGTACTTGCGCAATAACGGTGCGCCGTATGCGCTGCTGCGCGATTTGGACTGTCGTCTGTTTCCGCGCATATACTATCTGCATGAAGAAGCACAGCAGGTGGTCTTGATAGAAGAATACATCGGCGGTGAGACGCTGCGCGATATGATAGACCGCCGGGAGACGGGCAAGGAGCATTTTGACGATGGCAAGATCAAGGATATTTTAATTCAGCTCTGCCGCGGTCTTTCGCTATTGCACAGTCATGGCATCATACACCGCGATGTTAAGCCTGCCAATATCATGATAACGAATGACGGGATTGTGAAGCTCATTGACTTTGATATAGCCCGTCTGTTCAAGCCGGAAAAAGCGCATGATACTACGTATTTCGGCACGAAGGATTACGCGGCTCCTGAGCAGTTCGGCTTTGCGCAGACTGATATCCGCTCGGACATCTACGCGCTGGGCGTTACCTTGCAGGAGATGAAGCCGAGTTCGACGCGCCTTCTGCGCGTGGCGGCGCGTGCGATGGAGCTGGATCCCAAGATGCGGTATCAGAGCTGTGAGGAAATCTTGGTTGAACTGCGCGATGAATACGTGATGCCGGAGGAGCAGGAGCGCAAAGCTATTCCTCTGCTGGAAGTAGAGATAATGCTAAAGCAGAAGTTCAAGTCGTTTGAAATGCCGATGCCGAGCCAGCGGCGCGATTATCCGTTCATACGCTCTGAATATCCGTTTTATCCGCCGGTCAGTATGCTCGATGAGACGGAATACGGTACGCCGAAAGAAGCGTACTATGCCGGGATGCAAGAATTCACGTCGCTGATGTACGAGGCGATAGATGACAAGATTCAGGATATACTGGACTGCTACAAGATATTTCAGCTCAAAAAATATTACGTCTATCAGCAGCTAGAGCGCAATTATTACTACAGCGTCAATAAGCAGATAGAAGGGCTTATTGATGAAACGGTGCGCCATTTCAAATTGAATCTGCCGGGCTATCTCTGCTTGTTCGAGTGCATACCGAGCTTTACGCGGCTGTCGGGCAGTCAGGACAGGGAGCATTTTCATCTCTGGCAGCTCAAGCATTTGGAGGAAACTCAGCTTGCCGAGATGGTGAAGCAGGAATTTTTCTCGCGCACCGGAGCTGTTACGGCGGATCACTTTGCCATCTATGCCGCTGAGAAATTCGATGTCAATATCGAGATTGAAGAATACCATGTCAAGCGTTCTATAAGGCAGCATTGGTACAGCCTATCAGAGACTGAGCAGGCAGTATCCGTCTACAAATTCAATATAGATAAAATATGCCAGAAACTATATGAGGAACTGCTCGTGAGTGCGCAGTACATCATCGAGGACAATCCGTATCTAGCGGAAGACGTGGAAGCATTATTGCAGCAGTCGTATCTGCCGGAGCTGAGAAACTCGCTTCAAGATAAGACTGACGAGATACTGCATTTTCTGCGCCGCTTGCAGCAGCAATAAAAAACGCCGTCCGGCTCAATAGAGCTAGGCGGCATTTTCAATATGAAATTTTGCAGCAGCTCAGTCTATGCTAGCTGCTTTTTCATGAACGGCCTTTGTCATGTTGATAGAATTGACCTCGTGTATCGTCTCCGGTGATACGATTATCTTGCAGGGACCTGCCGCAGCGTCCATGAGGTCGCCAGGCTGGTAGAGCAGACCGATAGAGCCGTCAGAGCAGATGAAGTAATTGTCGCTGACGTACGGGATCGGCTTGTCGAGATTGACACCGTTGTCCAGCCCGTCGACTGCATAAGCGCGGCTGTGATTGAGTGCGTCCTGCAGCTGTGCCAAGGTGATGCTCAGATAGCGCGACATCGGCACGCGCGTTCCGTCGTGCTTGTCGTATGTAATCGTATAGCCGCTGAGCACGTTATTGTTCGTAAAACGCTTGTTTTTGTTGACGTAGAACAGCAAGGATACGATATTATCATCTTCGTACTTTTCGTAATACGTCATGCCGGACTTGCTCAGAACTTTATTTTCTACCTGTTCTTTCAAGTCATTGACCTGAGCTTCAATATCCTTGTTTATCAGTTTTTCTGATTTATTATTTTCAATTTCGACGATGGGATACGTCAGATTATAGCCCAGCGAATCCTCGCCGATATGACCGGTGGATACTGCCGCTGATGCAGCCAGCGGAACGAAACCGGATATTAATAGATAGGTCAGCCCTGCCGCCAGAAATTTTTTCATTTGATTACCTCCTATTCAGCTTTCACTGAAAGATATATCCTTATTATACCAGACTTTGCGATATAAACATAGTTTTTCACAGCACAAACAAGATAAAAACAGCGAATCGGCATGATTTAGCGGATTATTGTTTCAATGGCTGAGGCTTTTCGGAGCACGGCATACGACATTACAGTTTTACAATTACAGTGAAATGATAAATATTTTTGCAGAGAAACTCTGTATTAACAATCAGCAGTTAATGTTGTATAATACAAACTTATAAGAAGGATACATTTTTATAATCATATTTAGAACGAATTTTAGAAATTTTGTATCTAAATAAATTTTATAACGCATGAAAGGATTTTTTTATGACGAAAATAGCAGTTGAACTCGTGCCGCGTGAGGCGGAAGTATTTGAATCTGAGGTTAAGCAGATAAAAGAGAATCTGCCGCAGGTGAATCTGATCAATGTGCCGGATCTCTTGAGCTGTGATATCAGAAGCTGCGAGGCGGCAGGCATAGCGGGCAGATATTTCGATACGGTAGTGCCGCATCTGCGCGCGATGGACTTTGATTTTACCAAGTCCTTCCCGCTAAAGGAGATATTCAGCCGCAACAATATCAAAGAAGCACTCGTCGTCGAAGGCGACCCGCCGCAGTCGATGGCGTATCAGGTCTATCCCACGGTATCGACTGATATGATCAAGAAGATAAGCGAGGAACTGCCGGAGGTCAAAGTCTATGCCGGCATCGACCAGTACCGTTCCAGCATGAAAGAGGAGGAATACCGCATACGCCGCAAGATAATGGCGGGGGCAAAAGGCTTTTTCACACAGCCGTTCTTCGACCTGCGCTATCTGGAAATCTACGCGGATATGCTCGACGGTCTGGAAGTGTACTGGGGCGTATCGCCGGTATTGTCCGAGCGTTCCGTCAGCTATTGGCGCATGAAGAACAATGTCATTTTCCCCAAGAATTTTGAACCGACTTTGGAATGGAATATCGACTTTGCCCGCAAGGTCATCGCCTTTGCCAAAGAACACGGCCACAATGTCTACATGATGCCGATCAAGGCAAAGATAATGCCGTATCTGGAAGGTGTTTTAAAATAATATAGGTATTGATTTATAGCCGCCCGGCAAAATGATGGAGCAGGTTTAGTGCAGTGAAAGATTGAGCAGCTATAGATTGATTAGTTCCTCTGAGATGTGATATACAAGTGTTCTATATGGAGAGGAAGCGTGATTGTAATGTTTAAAATAGTAAAGCGCAGACAACTGAAATCTAATATTCTGCAATTTACCTTAAAAGCTCCGTTCATTGCCAAGAAGGCTCAGCCCGGGCAGTTTGTCATAGTGCGTGCCGGTGAGCATGGCGAGCGCGTGCCGCTGACGATTGCGGATTTTGACCGAGCAGAAGGCACGATAGACATAATTTTCATGGTCGTAGGTGCTTCGACTAGGCTGCTGGCTGAATTGCAGGAGGGTGAATACCTCTTGGATTTGGTAGGGCCGCTGGGCAAAAAGACGGATATTCATCCCGATATGGGCACTGTAGTATGCGTCGGCGGAGGCATCGGTGCTGCGCCTATATATCCGATTGCACGCGGCATGAAGCAGGCGGGCAATCACGTGATCTCCGTCATCGGTGCGAAGAATAAGGACATAATGATCCTAAAAGATGAAATGCAGGCTGTATCCGATGAGCTGCTGGTTACGACAGATGACGGCTCATACGGTATTAAGGGCTTTGTTACGACGGCTCTGCAGCAGCTCATCGACCGCGGCGAAAAAATAGCCGAAGTGGTAGCGATAGGCCCGGTGGTCATGATGCGCAGCGTGGCAGAAGCTACACGCCCGTATGGGATTAAAACAGTCGTCAGCCTCAATCCTATCATGGTCGACGGCACGGGAATGTGCGGCGGCTGCCGCGTTCAGGTCGGCAGCAAAACGAAATTCGCCTGCGTCGATGGGCCGGAGTTTGACGGCCATCTAGTGGATTTTACCAACCTGATGGAACGTCAGCGCATGTACAAGCCGCAGGAAAAGGCAGAATCCGATCACGTATGTAATATTGAGATACAAGCTCAGCAGCTGGCACAGGAAGCAAAAACGGAGGGATGAGCCATGGCAGTAATGAGATCGCTGAAGAAACACGCTATGCCGGAGCAGGACCCGGCAGTGCGCGCTCACAATTTTGAAGAAGTAGCACTCGGCTACACCAGAGAATTGTCGATAGCTGAGGCACAGCGGTGCCTGCATTGCAAGAAGCCGCGCTGCCGTATGGGCTGCCCCGTGGAAGTGGATATCCCTGAGTTCATCGCCTTGATGAAGACCGGAGATTTTGCCGCAGCGAATGCCAAGATAAAAGAGTCTAACAGCCTGCCTGCTATCTGCGGCCGCGTCTGCCCGCAGGAAAATCAGTGTGAAAAATACTGCGTGCTGGGTATCAAGGGCGAGCCGGTAGGCATCGGCAGGCTGGAGCGTTTTGCTGCCGACTACTGCCGCGAGCAGGGCGAAGAGACCAAACCAGTGAAATTCACTGACAACGCGCTCAGAGTAGCAATCATCGGCTCAGGACCTGCCGGGCTTGCCTGCGCCGGAGACCTTGCCAAGCTCGGCTATAAAGTTACGATCTTTGAAGCACTTCATACAGCAGGCGGCGTACTGTCCTACGGAATACCGGAATTTCGCCTGCCGAAAGAAAAAGTGGTGCAGGCGGAAATCGACAATCTGCGCAAATTGGGTGTGGATATCGAAGTCAATTCCGTCATCGGAAAGCTGTTTACCATTGATGAATTGATGGAGGAATACCACTTTGCAGCCGTATTCGTAGCAACAGGTGCAGGGCTGCCGCATTTCATGAACATACCCGGTGAAAATTACAGCGGAGTCTATTCCTCCAATGAATTTTTGACGCGCTGCAATTTAATGAAAGCATACGACTTTCCCACCTACGCCACGCCGATAAAAGTCGGAAAGACAGCGGCAGTCATCGGCGGCGGCAACGTAGCGATGGATTCAGCGCGCACGGCACTGCGCTTAGGCGCAGAACACGTCTATATCGTCTACCGCCGCAGCGAAGCAGAACTGCCCGCACGGCGAGAAGAAATAGGCCATGCCAAAGAAGAAGGCATTGACTTTTGCCTGCTGACCAACCCCACAGAAATCCTCGGCAGTGATGACGGCTATGTAACAGGGCTGCGCTGCATCAAAATGAAACTAGGCGAGCCGGACGCATCAGGCAGATGCCGCCCGCTGCCGATAGCAGGCTCAGAATTTGAACTGCCCGTTGACACCGTAGTAATAGCCATCGGTCAGGGACCCAATCCGCTTGTCCAGTCCACCACGCCCGACATGGCGACCGACAAGCGCGGCAACATCATCGCCGATGAAGATTCCTGCATGACCTCCAAAGAAGGCGTATTCGCAGGTGGCGACATCGTAACCGGAGCAGCAACCGTCATCCTAGCGATGGGCGCAGGCAAAAAAGCAGCCTCCTCCATTGATAAATACTTAAAAGAAAAGTATAATAGAAATTGAAAATACACAAATAAAAATGTTCATCTCTCAGCAACGAAGCTCGATAGCGTGCCGAGAGATGAACATTGTTTTTCTTTAAGAGGTGAATCTATTGAGCTTAATGAACTTTACCAGCATAGACTTTGAAACAGCAAACTCCGAACGAAATAGTGCCTGCAGCGTAGCAGTCGTAGTCATAGAAAACGGCAGAATGGTAGACGGCTACGACACACTGATCAAACCGCCCACCATGGAATTTTCCGCCGGCAACATCAGCATACACCACATAACGCCCGACATGGTACAGAACGCCCCCACCTTCGCCCAGATATGGCCGCAGATCAGAACGTATCTCGAAGGCAGAATCGTCATAGCACACAACGCCTTCTTCGATATGGGCGTGCTCCGAAGCTGCATATGGCACTACCACCTGCCCAAACCGCACTTCTCCACCGCCTGCACAGTACAGATATCCCGCAAAGTCTGGCCCGAACTGCCCAACCACAAACTAAACACCATGGGCGACTACTTCAAAATAAAATTCAACCACCACACAGCACTAGACGATGCCAAAGTCTGCGCCAAAATACCGCTCGCAGCAGGACGAAAAATAGGAGCCGTCAGCATGGACGAACTACTTAATAAAATCGGCATGCAGCCCAAACCGTTCAAATCATGACAAAAATTTTTCGCCAATAAACCAAATATCAATATTGACTAAAAACCATATACAATGATATAATATTTAGCATATCAAATGAATGCGGGAATGGCGGAATGGCAGACGCGCCAGATTTAGGATCTGGTGTCTTTGGCGTGCAGGTTCGAGTCCTGTTTCCCGCACCAATATGGAAATTAAGGCTTTGCATATA
>CATYZV010000103.1 GCA_958415865.1 uncultured Selenomonadaceae bacterium | reverse complement strand
CTTTAAAACCTTATATAGGTTATAATTAGGAGGTAGAAAATGTTTAAGCTAGATATGAGAAAGTTTGACCTTGCCCGCGCGGCTAAGTGTTACACCAAGACACAGACCGCCAAAAAAGCAGGTATCACTTACGGAACTTATCTCAAGATTCAAAGCGGTGAAAATAGACTTACAGCCCGTACATTGGGACGGCTTGCAAAGGCTTTAGATGTTAAACCGTCTGAACTTATTCGGGATGAAGATTAAAGAAAAGTATCTAATGCGTAGTTTAAGAAAGAAGGTGATAAAGTGAATCTGATTGATAGATTCCCATATGGCGGCTGTTTGTACGATGTTTTCACGGATAAGAAGCAAGATATTTATATGAGCCGCGATCAGATTGGCCGCGCTCTTGGATATACAGACCCTAGAAAGGCAATTGATAATATACACCACCGTCATCAGCAGGAACTTGATAGATTTTCAACTGTCCTCAAATTGAGGGCGGTTGATGGCAGGAACCGTGATATTGTTTATTACAGCCGCCGCGGTGTATTTGAGATATGCAGGTACAGCCGCCAGCCAAAAGCAAAAGAGGTATTGGATAAGTTTTTTGATAAGCTGGAAGCTATAGCAGTTAGTCAATACCGTGTACAGCTTCAAAAGGAAAATATGTTTTTAGAATGGAAGCAGTCGCGGGATTATACCAAGGCCGCAAATTATTTTTTGACGGATGTAATTCAAGATTTTAATGATTATGCAGTAAGGCAAGGAAGCAAGAAATTTCATCAATACGCCTATATCAATCTTTTGAAGCTGATTCGGTCGATGACCGGTAAATACAGCCGTGATGATTCCAGTATTGAGGCTCTGCATATCGTAGCCACGGCCTGCAAAATAGTGAGGCGCGCTGTGCTTGAGGGCATGGCGGCTAATATGTTCTATCGTAATATTTATGAAGATTGCAAAAAGCGTTTAGCGAGTGCCGAAAAGATGGGCATTTTGGATTAACAAAAAAAGCCCCGCCAAAAGGCAGGGCAGGACAAGCACACATTAACCACCGATAAAATGAATGTGAAGTCTGGCGGCGTGTATGAGCCGTTAAAAATTATGATTGATGTATTTATATATGTATGAGATTTTAAACGCATAGAAAGGAAGTAGCAAAGTGTGGGAAAATACATGGTTCACAATGTAACCGATGAGGCCGGCGCGGAATGGGTTCAGCCGTGCCAGCTGGTGAAAAAGTTGAGCGTATCAAGGACGACTGTATGGCGGATGTTAAACCGCATGAGGGATAATCGCAAATACAAAGAATCTTTTCTTGATTTGGGCTTTCATATGAAGCTGGTAAAGCTGGATGATTTTTTTAAGTTCCTGCATGAGGAAAACGGCGCTTATCTGAAAAGTAAAAGAGATTAGGTAATGGATTTTATATAGATACAAAACACACCGGCCGCGATCCGCTGGCGGATGTGATTATAACTAATGAAGGGAGCCGATGACTATGACTGTATGTATTCCGCAAAAAAATATTGTGCTAATAGTGCCGGAATTTTTCCCCTGCACGGCAAAGGAACTGCCCGCGAAAATGGCCGCTCTGGCTGAACATATCGAAAATATCGAGCAGTTGCCGGCAGAAAGGAAGTGCCGCAAATGAGCTATATAGGTATCATTGACCGCTTAGAACGTATTCAAGAGCATTTATTAGCTATAAGCGGGATAGAAGCTTCTTTATCAATTTCTAGTATCGGCGATGTATTAGACGATGATAGAAATTCACTGACGCGCGAATATATAAGCCATGCACTTGGATATGAAGCAGAACAGATAAAAATAGTTATAACGGCGCTGGAATCAGAACATAAAAAAAGCCGCTGACACAATCAGCAGCACAAAATTTTTCGCAATTTGATTGTAACATACAATCAGCAAAATGAAAAGCAAAAATTTAGGCCGCCGCTATTATACGGCGGTCTTTTATATAGATCCAGGATTTTTCAAGTGCCGTGTTGGCACTTTGGCGGGCTTGATAAGGGTATTATTTTGATGACCATACATATAAAATATCTGCTAAGGCATAAAGGAAGTGAAACGATGAGCAGGGACAAATACTTTGAACAGATTGTATTACTGAAAGACTGCATAATACAGTCCCGCTATTATTCGGGCAGGGCAGGGCAAAAGATACATAATGCACCGCCAACAGGAAAAACACCTTTGAAGCAATTAAGATATCAAGATAAGCGGGCGGCTTTTCTGTGTGAATGTAAGATAGATACGAATTTCACACCGGAAAAAGATTATTGGATAACTTTGACCTATGGCGGCTGTGAAGTATCAAGCCAGCAGGCGCGCCGGGATATAGATAATTTTCTTAGAAGATTACGCCGCAAATATAGCCGGGCAGGAAAAGAAATGAAATATATATTGACCGCCGGCAGGACGCAACGGGGCGCGATTCATTTTCATATGATACTAAACGCATTTGAACCAACGGCTATAAGTAAAGCGTGGCATGATATAAGCCGCGGCGGATATGCTCATATCAAATATATCTATAAGAAATCATGCTCATTTCAATATCTGGCTGAATACATTATCAAGAACAGTAGAGAAGATTTTTATAGTACAGACAAGGTATTCAAAAAGCGTTTCTGTGAATCGCAAAATTTGCAAATGCCGCGCATAGTGAAGCGGCCTATATCCATTAAGACCTTTGTAAAAGATACCACGCCGCCAAAAGGCTATATACTAGATAAAAACAATATATATAATGGATATGGTTACTCTGACACTCACGGCTGGCATAGCTCTAATGTGAAGCAGTGCCGGTATATGCGCATTGCCGGTATGTATACGCGGCCGCGCTTCTATAGGAGCAGGAAAACAGAAAATATAATCGTTGTTGGTGCTGATGAGTATTCAGACATAGCTCAGACAGAAAATCTATGGCGGCCGGATGATGAAATGTATGTACTGCCGAGCCGATCCGTCTGATGAAGGATTGCCAGCAGACAGACTGCCGGGCATTACTGCCATGATGAGCACTGCCGGATAGTACAGCAGTAGCCGCCGGATATCATCTGCCCTATGGCGGTCGCTTTATGCTGGAAGGTACACACGCCGCGCCGATCCACTCAATAGAATATGCCGGCAAAGGGTTTGCTTCTTTAAAGTAGCTATGTGCAGTTTTTCTGCTGATACTCATACGATATAAGCAGAAAACCTGTATATTTTGGCAGATATTCTGCAATATATCTGTATCATGAATATAACGCGGATTATAATATGCCTTTGCCTGCCGGGGATTTATTGCAGGTAGTACTAAGCGGGGCGCGGGTGTATGTCAGCCAATGCCGCCAATCATACCCGAATAGCAGGCCAATAAACGCAATAAAAAACAGGCTGGATATTATTCATACCTATAGCGCTTTAAATTATCATGCAGTGCTTATTATGATGATTACATCAGATAGCGAGTACAGCAGTAGCCGCGGTATTATCATCTACCATATGGCGGCCGCTTGCACGGTCATGATGAAGCAATGAAACCGATGACCTGGCCGCCGGTGTATGACTCTTGCCAGCCTAAAGCAGTTCTAGTTTTTATACAGTAGTATATAAAAATCTGAACTTTTTTATAGTGATGGCCTGGCCTGCATATCCAGCTGATGAAGCCAGCCGCGCGGCCGTCTGTGGTTAGCTGGTAGGCCGATAGACGCGATAAAATACGGCAGGGAATAAATCATACCTGCCGCGCTTTAAATTATCATTGCTTAGTGCCTGCCGCGGCTGGTGATAGGTTCTTTCAGCAGACTTTTTCCCTTGCGGGTCTAGCGAGCCCCGAAAACTGACTAGATATAAAAATTTTTTGTGTAGTTCCATCCAGGGGGATGGCGATCCTTTTTTATCATCATATAATCGTATATGACCATGGAATAGAAAAAGCCCGGCTGATCCTTCATCAGTCGAGCTTATTTATTTGGTGGTTAATGTGTAAGCAGTTTGCCCGATTTTTGCCCGATTTTAGGAAAATATGGGCATAAATCCCGTAGTTTAGGGCTTTTCCTATCCTCTCCGCCATTGTACTATTAGCCCGTACTTTAGCGGTTTATGGGCTTTTAAAATGGAAAAATAGCAAATACCTTTGCAATGTAATCCGGATTAGTTCCGGCTTTTTTTATTTTCATATACAAGCAAAAAGGAACTGTACCGGTTTTACCTGATACAGTTCCTTTTCTTATATTGCTCAGCATTGAAACATCATCCGTTAAGCTGCTGTTCCAATTCGCTGATTCTTTTTTCATGGTGTTCTATGGCAAATTTTAGCCGTGTCTGTGTTTCGTCGTCGCTGACCTTAGCTATTGCCTCACGCAGCCTGGCGAGGCGCGAGCGGACTGTCATCAATTCATCGCTCAGCACGGCATTTTCTGCAAAGCCTGCGCCGTAGACACTTTTGATGGTATCTTTGACAGTTTTGGCATAGCCCGGTTCAGATGACTCTGATTCAAGATAGTCGGCAAGGCTGCCTACTATGAAGAATGGGTCGCGGCCTTCATTGATCCATTTTAGAAGTTCCATTTTTATATTCTGCTGAACGCCATGCGGTGCATTGGCAATTTCAGCTGAATTTTTATTTTCATCCATGATGATTTTATGTTTCTATCTGCCTGTCTGCACCGGCGAATCAAAGAGCCGTTTTGAGGTATTCTTTGATCTGTTCGCCGTCTTCCATCGTCATAACGGTGTCGAGGGCAGCTTTTGCCTGGGCCGAAGAAATCGAACGCAGTTTTTCTTTTACGCGCGGTATGGACGGTGCACTCATGCTGAGTTCGTTGATGCCCATTGCCATCAGGATTGCTGCAGCATTGGGATCGCTCGCCATTTCGCCGCACATGCCAACCCAGATATTGTTTTTGCGTGCTGATTCGATCGTCAGTTTGATGAGGCGCAGAACAGCGGGATTGAAGTGATTGTAGAGATAGCTGATGTTGTTGTTGACGCGGTCAACTGCCAGCGTGTACTGAACGAGGTCGTTCGTACCGATGCTGAAGAAGTCGAGATACTTAGCAAATACAGGTGTCATAACTGCAGCTGCCGGCGTTTCGACCATGATGCCGAGCTGAACGGTATCGGAGAACGGTTTTTCTTCCTGTGCAAGTTCTGCTTTAGCCTGTTCGATGATTTCGCGCACGCGTTTGATTTCGTCGAGGTTGATTACCATCGGCAGCATCATTGCGGCTTTGCCGTATACGCCCGCACGCAGGATTGCTTTGACCTGCGGCATGAATACATCGAGGCGGTTGAGGCAGATGCGGATTGCGCGGTAGCCCAAGAACGGGTTTTCTTCATCTGGAACCTGCAAATAGGGCAGCGGTTTGTCGCCGCCGATATCCATTGTACGGATTACACAGAGATTGCCCTGGCATTTTTCGATTGCTTCTTTATATGCCTTAAACTGCGATTCTTCATCAGGAATCGTATCTCTGCCCATGAACAAAAATTCCGAGCGGAACAAGCCTACGCCTTTAGCACCGAACTTCATAGCTGCTTCAACATCCAAATGAGTGCTGATGTTTGCCATGAGGTCAACTTCTACGCCGTCTTTAGTAACAGCAGGCAGCTTGCTGAGCTGTGCATAATGTTCTTTGAGGCGGTTCTGTTCTTCCAGTTTAACTTCGTACTGAGCGATGAGCTCTTCAGTAGGATTGATGAAGATTTCACCGGTTTCACCGTTTAAGATCGCTTTTGCGCCGTCTTTGATTTCGTGAACTTTTTCACCGAGGCCGGCAACAGTAGGAATAGCTCTCGCTTTGGCGATGATTACTGCATGGCAGGTAGTGCTGCCGTTGCCGAGGATTACGCCTGCGATTTTTTCAGTCGGTATGTTTGCTATTACAGACGGTTCGATTTCGTCGCCGCAGAGAATTACGGGACTGCCGTCAACTGTCTTTTCAGCAAGGCCGAGAATGCGTCTTACGACGCGTTTGCCTACGTCGCGGATATCCACAGCGCGTTCACGGAAATAAGTATCATCCATCTGTTCGAAGATGGAGGCATTTTCTTCAGATGCTTCCAAAACCGCCTGAGGCGCATTGCCGCAGGAGCCAAGTTTGACCATGGCATTTTCTTCGAGCATAGGGTCCTGCACCATCATGCGGTGAGCTTCCATGATGCCCGCCTGTTCAAGCATGCCCTTTTCACGGAGCGTCTTGATATTGGTCTGGAGAACTTCAGCTGCATAAGCCAATGCTTCTTTGATCTTGGCAATTTCTTCTTCAGAATTGCCCGGCTGATAGTTCTTAATGTAGGTCTGTAAGTCTTCTCCCAGTGTCATTACCTTTGCGATTGCAATGCCGGCAATAACACCTTTTCCTCTCAATTCGTAAGGCAAAATAGAAACCCCTCTCTCAACTCTCTCTAATGCTAAACTATATTATTCTGCTTCGCCGAATTTGTCTTCGATGAGTTTGGACAGAGCTGCCAGAGCATCTGCTTCATCAGGACCTTCAGCAGAAATAGTCAGTTCAGTACCCTGAGTGAGGCCAAGGCTCATGATCATCAGAATGCTTTTTGCATCGACGGTTTTGCCTTTAGCAGAGATTTTGATTTTGGACTGGAATTTATTAGCTTCCTGTACGAACATAGATGCAGGACGTGCATGCAGACCAGTTTTGTTTTCGATTTTTAAAGTTTTTTCCATAATATTATAAACCCCTCTCTTAATCTTGTGAACACGCGAAATATTTTATGTTTCAACGTATCGTTTGAAT
>CATYZV010000102.1 GCA_958415865.1 uncultured Selenomonadaceae bacterium | reverse complement strand
GAATATACGTATAACAGGAATTTATTGATATGACAAGTATTATCTTTTTTGCGTGATTCTTTGGTGATATAATGAAATTTATAAATTATATTACATAGTAATAGTAAAGTAAGTGTTTGTATGAAGAAGTTTATACTGGTGCTGACGGCAGCTATGATGATGGTTTTTTCTAATGTATGCTTGGCTTCTGACGGTGGGGATTTGAATAAGCAGCAGTCGGTGTCTCAGCTGGTGCTTGACAGTTTTAGCAAGGATGTGCCTGAGTATAAGAAGGTAACGGCTGATTTTGAAGATTCGCTGAAAAGCAATATGGATGAAAAGACGTACCGTTCTTTGCAGCGTCAGGTAAAAGATCAGTACGGTCAGATTGCTCAGGTGAAGTTCTATGCTTTTGAACGTTTTGATGCGCGGGACCGTGTTACGTATCTGGCTTCGTTCGACAGCGGCAAGATCGCTAGCATTGTATTTTCATTCGACAAGAGCAATAAGCTCGTAGAGTTCGGCATTTTCCCGCAGCAGGCGGCTGGGGATACGGCGGCTCAGCAGAATGAACAGAAATAACGAACCGTGGCAGTGCAGTATGCAAGGGAGTTTCGGCTTATAGGCCGGAGCTCTTTTTTATCGGCGAAAGTTTGTTTTCCCTGGGGCTATAACTTATATAAATTATAGTTGAAAAATATCAAAAAAAGTTGTATCATAAATATGTATTATAGATAGAATTGCCTTATTTGGATTTTCCGAACAGAGGCATAGATTTTAGGGTATATATATTAGAAGGGAGCTTTTTTGAAAGTATGAGCAAACACATGAAGACTATGGATGGCAATACTGCGGCGGCGTATATATCATATGCGTTTACCGATGTAGCTGCTATCTACCCGATTACTCCTTCTTCCCCTATGGCTGAAGCTGTAGATGAAATGGCGGCTAAAGGCAAGAAAAACCTTTTCGGCCAGAAAGTACGTTTGATTGAAATGCAGTCTGAAGCCGGTGCAGCCGGTGCTGTACACGGTTCTTTGCAGGCAGGTGCGCTGACTACTACGTACACTGCATCGCAGGGCTTGCTGCTGATGATTCCTAATATGTATAAAATTGCCGGCGAACTGCTGCCGGGCGTGTTCCATGTCAGTGCACGCGCTCTGGCTACTTCCTCGCTGAACATCTTCGGCGATCAGCGCGATGTCATGGCAGTGCGTCAGACGGGCTGCGCTATGCTGGCTGAAGCGAGTGTGCAGGAAGTAATGGATCTGAGTGCCATTGCACATCTCGTGGCTATCAAGAGCCGCGTTCCGTTCGTAAACTTCTTCGACGGTTTCCGCACTTCGCATGAAATACAGAAAATTGAAGTCCTCGATTATGAAGATCTGGACAAACTGCTCGACAAAAAGGCTCTGGAAGAATTCCGCCATCGTGCGCTGAATCCTGACCATCCTGTAATCCGCGGCACGAGCCAGAATCCTGATATCTATTTCCAGGGTCAGGAAGCTGTAAATCCTTACTACGATGCTGTGCCTGAACTCGTAGAAGAAACGATGGCAGAAATCAACAAGCTGACTGGCAGGGATTACCATTTATTCAACTATTACGGCGCACCCGATGCTGACCGCGTAATCATCGCTATGGGTTCGCTCTGCGATACTGCAATGGAAGTCGTTGACTATTTGACCGCTAAAGGCGAAAAAGTCGGCGTTATCTCCATTCATCTCTACAGACCGTTCTCGCTCAAGCACTTCCTTTCCGCTCTGCCCAAGACGGTCAAGAAAATCGCTGTCATGGACCGCACGAAAGAAGCAGGCTCCATCGGCGAACCTCTGTACCTCGAAGTTCAGTCTGCTCTGTACAACAGCGACTTGCGTCCGACCATCGTCGGCGGCAGATATGGCTTGGGCGGCAAAGATGTAACGCCTGACCAGCTGTTTGCAGTTTATGATGAACTGAAGAAAGATGCCCCGAAAAACGGTTTCACCATCGGCATTAAAGATGATGTTTCCTTTACTTCGCTGCCTAAATACGCTAAAGATATCGACCTCACTCCCGAAGGCACGACAGCTTGCAAATTCTGGGGCCTCGGCTCTGACGGCACGGTCGGCGCAAACAAGAGTGCCGTAAAAATCATCGGCGATAAGACCGATCTCTACGCACAGGCATATTTTGCTTACGACTCCAAGAAATCCGGCGGCGTAACGATGTCGCATCTGCGCTTCGGCAAGCAGCCCATCATGTCCCCGTACCTCATCAATAAAGCAAACTTCATCTCCTGCTCACAGCAGTCTTACGTGGATAAATACGACCTGCTGGCAGGCATTAAAGACGGCGGCACGTTCCTCTTGAACACGCTCTGGACGGATGAAGAACTCAGCGAAAAACTGCCCGCTTATATGCGCCGCTGTATCGCTGAAAAGCACATCAATTTCTACACTGTAAACGCAGTTAAAATAGCTCAGGAACTGGGCCTCGGCGGCCGTTTCAACATGGTAATGCAGTCGGCATTCTTCAAGCTCGCTGACATCATTCCTATCGACGAAGCTGTTAAATACCTCAAAGATGCAGTAGTAACTTCTTACGGCAAAAAAGGCCAGAACATCGTCGACATGAACAACGGTGCTATTGACAAGGGTATTGAAGCTCTGCACAAAGTAGAAGTTCCTGCTGAATGGGCAAAAGCTGAGGAAGCAGCAGCCAGCAATGATAATCTGCCTGCTTTCATCAAGAACGTACAGAATCCTATGAACCGCCAGGAAGGCGACAAGCTGCCGGTAAGCACTTTCAAAGGCATTGAAGACGGCACATTCCCGTCCGGCACTGCTGCATTTGAAAAACGCGGCATCGCTATCAACGTTCCGGAATGGAATATCGACAACTGCATTCAGTGCAACCAGTGCTCGTTCGTCTGCCCTCACGCTGCTATCCGCCCTGTCCTCATGACAGAAGAAGAAGCAGCTAAGGCTCCTGAAGGAATGAAATATAAAGCAGCTCTCGGTGCAAAAGGCTATCAGTTCGGCATCGTCGTTTCCGCTAAAGACTGTGCAGGCTGCGGCAACTGCGCAGATATCTGTCCGGCTCCGAAAGGCTCTGCACTCACGATGAAACCGATCGGAACTCAGCTGCCCAAGCAGCCTGAATTCGATTACGCTGTAGATGCAGACAAAGTCGCACCTAAGAAAAATCCGATGAAGAAGACGACGCTCAAAGGCAGTCAGTTTGAAAAACCGCTGCTCGAATTCTCCGGCGCATGCGCAGGCTGCGGCGAAACCCCGTATGTAAAACTCTTAACTCAGCTGTTCGGCGACCGCATGATGGTAGCAAACGCTACGGGCTGCTCCTCCATCTGGGGCGGCAGTGCTCCTTCCATGCCGTACACGACGAACCACAAAGGCCACGGTCCTGCATGGGCAAACTCCCTGTTTGAAGACAACGCTGAATACGGCCTCGGCATGTTCCTCGGCACGAAAGCAGTACGCGAAACTCTGGCAGCAAGCGCAGCAGAAGCCCTCGCTGCAGGTCTCGGCAGTGAAGCACTTCAGGCAGCACTCACCGATTGGAAAGACAATATCGACGAAGGCGAAGGCAGCCGCGAACGCGCTGAAAAATTGACAGCAGCACTCGAAGCAGAAAAAGGCGACAACGAACTTCTGAATGCCATCTACGACAAGAAAGACTTCTTCGTCAAACGCTCGCAGTGGATCATCGGCGGCGACGGCTGGGGCTACGATATCGGTTACGGCGGTCTCGACCACGTACTGGCATCCGGCGAAGATGTCAACATCCTCATACTCGATACGGAAGTTTACTCCAACACCGGCGGACAGGCATCTAAATCCACACCTGAAGCAGCGGTAGCACAGTTTGCAGCAACAGGCAAACGCACGAAGAAAAAAGACATCGGTATGATGGCCATGAGCTACGGCTACATCTACGTCGCTCAGGTCGCTATGGGCTACGACAAGAACCAGACCCTCAAAGCTATTGCCGAAGCAGAAGCATACAAAGGACCTTCCCTCGTCATCGCATACGCACCGTGCATCAACCACGGCATCCGCATCGGCATGGGCAAGAGCCAGCTCGAAACGAAACGCGCTGTAGAATGCGGCTACTGGGCAACCTACCGTTACAACCCCGCTCTGCGCGGCACGGCTAAAAACCCGTTCAGCCTCGATTCCAAAGAACCGACGGCAAACTTCCAGGAATTCCTCAAAGGCGAAGTCCGCTATACTTCCCTCAAACGCTCCTTCCCTGAATTGGCAGACCAGCTGTTTGCTAAAACAGAACAGGATGCTAAAGAACGTCTGGAAAGCTACAAGAAATTGGCAGGCAAAGACTGATTTTTATCAGTTTGGCTAATTAATACTGTAATATAAAGATCGGCACTGTTTCATAATGATATGAAGCAGTGCCGGTTTTTTATATTGCAGTCTTGATGACTCAAGACCATAACATTTATTATATAGCCAAAAAGAAAGACACCTGTTCACGCTCTTAACGCTTACAGGTGTCTTTTTGCTGTTTCGATATTATATAGTGGCTATTTGATTTTGCAATATTTTTTGCTCAATTATTCTTCAATATTGGCACCGGCATCTTTGAGCAGGATTGCCGCGCTGCGTCTGTTGGTAGCGAGCGGGATGTTGTGTACGTCGCAGATGCGCAGCAGTGCGTTGATGTCAGGTTCGTGGGGCTGTGCGTGCAGCGGGTCGCGCAGGAATACTACGTAATCGACTTTTTCCGTGGCTATCAGCGCGCCTATCTGCTGGTCGCCGCCCAAGGGTCCGGACATCATCGTTTCGACGTTGAGACTGTACGTGTCGTTGATCAGTGTACCTGTCGTGCGGGTAGCTACGAGGTGGAATTGTTTGAGGATTTCGATGTGCTGTCCTACGACTTCCAGCATTTCAGCTTTTTTCTGGTCGTGTGCAATCAGTGCGATTGTCTTCATTAAAACACCTTCTTAATTAAATAGTTAATTCCAGTATAGTGCATTTGTTCACCGTGGTAAAGTAAAATTATTATAAAGTATAATCTTGTTGTTATATGCCGGGGCATTTTGTTGTATATGCTGAATTTAATGCTTAAAACAAGGTGATTGCAGGATAATAAAGATTTGTGCTTTATCGTCTGCGCTGTGGGATTTTTTTGTAGATATCGTTTAGTTTGTTTAATGCTTCATAGAGAATTTTTTCTGATTTTGCAAAGTGGAGGCGGATATAATTGTTGACGGGTTCACGGAAGAATGTGGAGCCGGGGACTGCTCCTACGCCGACATCACGCGCCAGTGTCTCGCAAAATTCCAAGTCGCTGTCAAAGCCGAAGCGGGAAATATCTACCATTATATAGTACGCGCCTTCAGGTTCGGTGTACGGCAGGCCGATGGTTTTAAGCCCGTCGAGCATGATTTGGCGTTTTTTCGTGTAGAGGGCGAGGAGGTCTTTATAATAGCTGTCAGGAAAATTAAGCCCTGTTACGGATGCTTCCTGCAGAGGAGCTGCTGCGCCGACTGTTAAGAAGTCGTGAACTTTGCGGGCTGATTCGATGATGGGCGGCGGTGCGATGATGTAGCCTAGCCTCCAGCCGGTGATGGAATACGTTTTGGACAGGGAGCTGCAGGAGATGGTGCGTTCGTACATTCCGGGCAGGGATGAAAAATAGATATGTTTATGCGGAGCGTAGACGATGTGTTCATAGACTTCATCAGTGATGACGAATACATCGTATTTGGCGGCCAGTTCAGCGATGTACTTCAGTTCAGCGAGGGTGAATACCTTGCCGGACGGATTGGACGGGTTGCATAGAATCAGAGCTTTAGGATGCTGTTTGAACGCCTGTTCCAGCTCGTTGGGATTGAATTTGTACTCAGGCGGGTAAAGCGGGACGTAAATCGGCTCGCAGCCGGTCAAAATGCTGTCAGCACCGTAGTTTTCATAAAACGGTGAGAAGATGACGATCTTATCGCCTGGGTCGGCTGCCGTCATCACAGCGGCCATCATCGCTTCAGTGCTGCCGCAGGTAACGACTATTTCTCGTTCAGGGTCAATGGTCCTGCCCATGAAATGAGACTGCTTCTTTGCCAGTGCTTGGCGGAAGTTGGCTGCGCCCCAGGTAATGGCGTATTGATGCGGTCCTTCCTGAGCAACTTCTGTCAGTCTGTCCAGTATCGGCTGGGGCGGGTCAAAGTCGGGAAAGCCCTGCGAGAGGTTGACGGCATTGTATTTTAATGAAATACGCGTCATGCGGCGTATTACGGAATCGGTAAATGTCTGTGTGCGTGAAGATAATTTGGGCATGGGTTTATTTTCCTCCGAAATTTTTTTTCGCTTTGCCCTGCTGCTGGCAGGATATGTGCAGGGATTTTGCCTGGCGTGCCAGCTCGGATAGGGTAACGCTGTCGAGATAGCCGTTGATGACTTTGTTCAGCCCGAACCAAAACGGCAGCGTGCTGCAGGTGTCGGCGAAGTTGCAGTTGGTGTGGTTGTCCTCGATGCAGGAGATAGGGGACATATCGCCTTCGGCGGCGCGCAGGATGTCGCCTGCCGTGAGCTGCATGGCGGGGCGGGCGAGCAGGTAGCCGCCGCTGTTGCCGCGGACGCTTTTGACGAGCTTTGCTTTGCTCAAGAGAGCGATGATCTGTTCCATGTATTTTAAGCTGATATTCTGCCGGGCTGCTATTTCTTTTAAGGGTATAGGCTCGCCCGTTTCGTTGACGGCGAGATCGATCATGGTGCGCAGGGCGTAGCGGCCTCTGGTAGACACTTTCATTTTAGTTCACCTCATTTATAT
>CATYZV010000101.1 GCA_958415865.1 uncultured Selenomonadaceae bacterium | reverse complement strand
AATATGGCTATTGTTATAAATTATATTCGCGCATCTTGCGATACAGCGTAGCACGGCTGATGCCGAGTATCTTGGCGGCCTTATCAGCTTTGCCCGTTTCATTTGCCACGCTCTGCAGCGCTTCTTTAATGGCATTTTTCTCCAGACTGGCCAGATTCAGCTCGTGCAGGCCGTTTGACGCGGCATTGTTTTTTTCTACATTGCTGACGATGAGTTCAGCCATTTTTTGAATAAACTGCAGCATCCATTCCTTGTGCGCCATAAAATGCTTCGACTGCTCCTCTGTAAAGCTGACCAGCCCTATTACGCCGATTATTTCATCATTCAAGATGAGCGGAGCGGCAAGTTCCGTATGCTCAGGACAGTTTCGGTAGTACGGGCACGGCCGGCAAAGGACGTGATGGCCGGGATGCTCGATCATGATCATCTGACCGGTCTGCATCACGTGGGCGTAGACGAAGCCGGCATTCATCAGCTCGCCGCACTGCTGCGCGTACTTGCCCGTGCCGGCGACGCGGATGAAGTTATTGTCAGCAATTTCTACTTCCAATTGAATTACTTTGGCGATGGCATTGGCTGTATTCTGCACCGTCGTCTGTATTTTCTGCAGCAAACTTTCCATGATTCAACCTCAAATCCTAATTCATCATAGCGTTGAGCAGTGTTATTGCCCTAATTCCTGCTTAAGCCTGTTTAAATAAACTATATCGTTTTCGTCAAGCTTGGCTTTTTTCAGCAGGTCGGGGCGGTTTAAATACGTCGTGCGCAGAGACTGCTCGCGCCGCCATTTGGCAATTTTAGCATGGTCGCCGGACAGCAGGACATCGGGCACAGTCATGCCTTCGTAATCGCGGGGCTTGGTGTACTGCGGATATTCCAGCAGCCCGTTGTAAAATGAATCGGTCGGCGCGGACTCTTCGGAACCGAGCACGCCGGGAATCATGCGGGCTACGGCATCGACCACTGTCATGGCGGGCAGTTCGCCGCCGGTCAGCACGTAATCGCCGATGGAGATAACTTCGTCGGCTAAATGCTGCACGATGCGGTTGTCAAAGCCTTCGTAATGGCCGCAGATGAATATCAGCTGCTGATATCCGGCGAGTTCCTTTGCCTTTGCCTGGGTGAAGGGCTTGCCCGTGGGACACATCAAAATAACGCGGCTCTTTTCCGGCACGATGGCAAGGTTCTGCGTCTTTTCGCGCACGGCTGCTACGGCGCGGAAAGCCGGACCGGGCATCATGACCATGCCGGCACCGCCGCCGTATGCCGTATCGTCTACGTGATTGTGCTTGTTTTGGGCAAAGTCGCGCGGATTCGTTATCTCGATGTCTAAAAGACCTTTATCCTTGGCACGCTTGATGATGCTGCAGCCAAACGGTCCGTCGAACATCTCCGGAAAGAGCGATAGTATATCTATTCTCATAGCGCGTCCTTAAAACTCAAAACTGCCGTCCCAGATGACTTTCATATAGCCGCCTGCGACATTTATCTCTGTAACGACTTTTTTTAATGCCGGCACCATCAGCTCTCTGCCGTCTGCCGTCTTCGTAACGTAGACATCATTGCTGCCCGTCTTTAGTATATTCGTGATTTTGCCGAGCACTGTATCGCCTTGGTCGCGCACTTCCAGCCCGATGATATCGAAAGCGTAGTATTCGCCCTCATTCAGCGGGGGCACGTCTTTGCGGTCGACCTTTAAGAGATGATTCGTCAGGCGTGCCGCGCTTTCACGCGTGTCTATTCCCTTGAATTTCATCACGAGAAAATCCTTCTGCCAGCGTTTGAATACTATTTCCACGGGCTTTTCGTCGATGAAAGCGTTCTCCAGCTCATCAAAGCGGTCGGGAAAATCGGTCAGCGGATATACTTTCACATCGCCGCGCACGCCGTGCGGTGCTCCGATTTTGCCGATGGTGATTTTCGAGAATTTATCAGTTGCGGATTTCAATTATCTTATCATCCTCTATGACAATTTCGCTGTTCATGACGTTGGGCATCATATCGCCGACTTTGACGTTGAACACGTGCTGCATAGTGCCCTGAACGATTTCCGCGCCTACACCGAGATGCTTCATATCAGCGATGTCGTGCGTCAGCTTGTCTCTGAGGCGCATTCCCTTAGCTTTGTCCAGTTCCATTCTCTGCACGATAGCTGCCACCTGGTGCATATCGTCATCAGCGTGTTCTTCGACGAATTTCTTCTTCTGAATGTCGATTTTGGAGAGCTTTAATTCCACTTCCTGCAGTTCTTTGTTCATCTTATCGAGCATCTTTGTTCTGAATTTTTCCGTAACCTTCACTTTGATTGTAACGGGACATTGTAATGCGATTGTTTCCATCATTATACCTCTTATCTCATATTATTGATTTCTACTAAAAATAGTACCATACTGCGCCGATTATAGCAACTGCCCGGCGCAGATAAAAGAAAACATGACGAGTTTTTGTATATCAAAAATCGTCATGCTTATTTTATATCCAAAGCGTATTTTTAGCTTGCAGCTATTTTATCGAGTTCCGCAAACAGTGCATCGACCAATTTGTCTTCAGGCACTTTGCTGATGATTTCGCCTTTGCGGAATAGGAGGCCTTCGCCTTTGCCGCCGGCTATGCCGATATCAGCGTCGCGCGCTTCGCCGGGACCGTTGACGACACAGCCCATGACTGCTACCTGAATCGGTTTCTTTATTTCGGTAAGACGCTGTTCCACTTTTGCTGCGATGGCGGGCAGGTCGATATTGCAGCGGCCGCAGGTCGGGCAGGATACGAGGGTCGGGCCGTATTCTCGAAGTCCTAGGGCTTTTAAAATTTCATTTGCCACTTTGACTTCGTTTACGGGATCGCCTGTCAGCGAGATGCGGAAGGTATCGCCGATGCCTTCTGCCAGCAGTGCACCGATGCCCACAGCTGATTTGATTATGCCGGTGTTGACTGTGCCGGCTTCCGTTATGCCGAGGTGCAGCGGGTAGTCTACCGTCCGGCTCATCAGGCGGTATGCTTCTATCGTCAAGGGCACGTCATGTGCTTTGAGCGATATTTTTATATCGTGAAAGTCGAGCTTTTCCAAGATACGCACATGCTGCATTGCGCTTTCTACGAGTGCTTCTGCCGTAACTCTGCCGTATTTTGCGAGCAGTTTTTTGTCGAGTGAGCCGGCGTTGACACCGATGCGGATGGGTATGTGCTTTTCTTTAGCGGCTTTTACTACGGCTTTCACGCGGTCTTCGCTGCCGATGTTGCCGGGGTTGATGCGCAGTGCATCTATGCCCTGTTCGATTGCCTTGAGTGCGAGGCGGTAGTCAAAATGGATATCGGCGATCAAGGGGATGTCTACTTCCCGCTTGATATTGGCCAGATTATCGGCGGCATTCATGTCGGGCACGGCTAAGCGCACGAGGTCGCAGCCTGCTTCCTGCAAGGCTTTGATCTGCGCCACGGTCGCTGCCGTATCCGTCGTCTTGGTATTCGTCATCGACTGCACGGAAATCGGTGCGCCGCCGCCTATTTTAACGCCGCCTATGCTTATTTGGCGGGTCATTTTTCTCTTAATCATGCTTTCACCTTTCCTATAGCTATAGCGGATTGAAGCGTCAGTCAAGCAGGCGCGTTATGTCCTGAGCCGTGGCGAAGAACATCAAGCCCAGTATCAGCACTAGACCGGCGAGCTGTACACTGCGCACGTATTTGGGATTGAGCGGCTTGCGGCGTATTGCTTCCACGAGCAGTACGACGAAATGGCCGCCGTCGAGTGCCGGTATCGGCAGCAGATTGATGACACCAAGGTTGAGGCTCAGTATAGCGGCAAAGCGCAGCAGTGCCGCTATGCCCATATGCGCTGCCTGGCTCGTCATCTGTGCCACGCCGACCGGGCCGGACAATTCAGCCGGTACGCTGCCCGTTATCATGCCGGCGAGTGCTGCGTACATCTGATAGATTATGCTGACGACGAGGCCCGCGCCCATTACGATGGAATCCCAAAGCCCTACGCTGGTAGTTTCCACCGGCGACATAACGCCTATCATCGCGCGTTTTGCCTGATCGTCGTACTTGGGCACGACAGAGGCGGTACTTTCCTGTCCGTCGCGCACGTAGGAGACCTTCAGCACTTTGCCGTCGGCAGTCTGCACTTTCGCTACGAAATTGTTCCAGCTGTCGACCGGTTCACCGTCTATGCTCAGTATGCGGTCGCCTTCTTTTAAGCCTGCCTGGCTTGCCGCACCGTCAGACAGCACCGTGCCGAGCACGGGTTCGTTGAGAGGCGTTTGAATACCTGCAAAGAAAATCGTTCCTGCGAAGATAAAGAACGGCAGAATGAAGTTCATCACCGCACCGGCGAGAATCACGACCATTCTTGCCCAGATAGGTCTGCGCCAGTAAGCGCGTTCTCCGGCATCTTCATCTTCTCCCTGTTCCATGCCGGCAATTTTATTGAAGCCGCCGAGCGGAATTGCACGGATGGAATACAGTGTTTCGCCGTACTTTCTGCCGAATAGCAGCGGGCCGAAGCCGATGGCGAATTCATCTACTCTCATGCCTGTCTTTTTAGCCATGATGAAGTGCCCGAATTCATGCACGAGCACCAGCAGGCCAAAGACAAAAATAATGGCAATAGCGTCTATGATCATTTTTTAGCGATCAACTCCTTTGCTTGTTCCCTGATTTTGGCATCTACCTCGAATAATTCATCGAGCGTCGGCTCAATGAGCGTTACATGCGAGAGCATTGCCGCTTCTATTATATCATAGATGTCGAGGAAGCTGATGCGTTCATTAAGAAAAGCGTCGACAGCTATTTCGTTGGCGGCATTCATAGCGCACGGCATAGAGCCGCCTATCCTGCCGGCTTCATACGCCAGAGAAAGACCGCGGAAGGTATCCGTATCGGGCTTTTCAAAGGTCAAGTCCTGCATCTGCCAGAAATCGAGCTTCGGTGCAGGACATTCAAGGCGTTCGGGATACGTCAGCGCGTACTGAATCGGCAGGCGCATATCGGTAGAAGCGAGCTGGGCGATGATCGAGCCGTCCACGTACTGCACCATCGAATGGACGATGCTCTGCGGATGGACGACCACTTGAATCTGATCGTATGAAACGCCGTAAAGACGCTGTGCCTCAATCACTTCCAGACCTTTATTCATCAAAGACGCGCTGTCGATAGTGATCTTGCGCCCCATCTTCCATGTTGGATGGCTCAGGCACTGCGCCACGGAAACGCCGCGCAGCTGTTCTTTCGTCCTGCCTCTGAACGGGCCGCCTGAGGCAGTTATCAGCAGTTTATCGACTTTTTTTCTGTCCTCGCCGTGCAGGCATTGAAACAGTGCTCCGTGTTCGCTGTCAATAGGCATTATGGCGATGTCCTTTTCAGCGGCGCGCTTCATAACGAGTTCGCCTGCTACTACGAGCGTTTCCTTGTTGGCTAGAGCGATGTTCTTGCCTGCCTCGATAGCTGCCATCGTCGGGCGCAGTCCCGCAAAGCCCATCAGCGAAGTTACGACCGTATCGGCTGCATCATAGACAGCACCTTCGACGAGACCCGCTTCACCGCAGAGCAGCTCAGTCTTGCCGCTGTATCTGGCTTTCAAGCGTCTGTACGCCGCTTCATCATGCAGTACTGCCAGCTTGGGAGAAAATTCTTTTATCTGTGCTTCCAACAATTCATCATTCGTATTTGCAGCGAGCACTTCCACGCACAGCCTGTCAGGGTGCATGCGCACGACATCGAGCGTCTGCGTGCCGATGGAGCCTGTCGAGCCGAGCACGGAGATGTGTTTTATCTTATTCATATTGTGTACCTTCTTTATTTAATCAGCAGAAATACAGCCGTGTAATAGACGAGCGGAGCCGTAAACATCATGCTGTCAAATCTGTCGAGCACGCCGCCGTGTCCCGGAATCAATGTGCCTGAATCCTTGATGCCCACATATCGCTTAAAGCACGATTCCACGAGGTCGCCCAGTGTGCCGATCACTGCGACAGCCGCGCCGAGCACGAGCATTACGGGCAGCGAAAAGCCCAGCCACGCGCCGAGTGCACCCATGCAGAGCATCGTGCCGATTATGCCTCCGATGAAGCCTTCTATGCTCTTTTTGGGGCTGATATCGGGGCAGAGGCGGTGCCTGCCCATGGAGCTGCCGATGAAATAAGCAAAGGTATCACTTGCCCAAGTGCCGATGAAGGTCAGCCATATAAGAGCGCAGCCCATGGAGATGTCGCCGACGGGCGTGCCGGGCATGATGAGCCGGTAATCTTCCAGCAGGCGCAGTGCCAGCAGATGGTAAAACGGCACGCCTATGTAGATGACTCCGGCTAGAGTTATGCAGGCAGCTTCGACCGAAAAAGATTTATGCCGAAATACCATCTGTATCATGGACAAGAATACGGCTGCTATCAACGGCAGCATTAGATTTTGGCTCTGATCGGCACTCAGTATTATGAATACGACCATAAAAAAGCCGAGAAAAGACGGCAGCTGCACATTTTTATGTGCGAACGCCTTCATGTATTCCCTCCATGCTATACAGCCCAATACTACTACGGCAGCTGCAAATACCATGCCGCCGGCTTGGATTATGCAGGCTGCGGCTATTATGCCGACGATGCCGCTGACGATTCTAGTTAACAATTATCATTCACCCTCTTGAATATTTCTCTTACTTATCCTTGGCACTGAGACCGCCGAACGCTCTCTCGCGGAGCTGGTAATCTACAATTGCCTCGATGAATTCTTCCGGAGTGAAATCCGGCCTGTTTGTCTTGGTAATGCATAATTCGGCATACGCTGCCTGCCAGAGCACAAGGTTGCTCTCGCG
>CATYZV010000100.1 GCA_958415865.1 uncultured Selenomonadaceae bacterium | reverse complement strand
GATTTTTACAAATGGCAGGAACTTTTTACGGCATCGGCGTAGGCCCCGGCGACCCTGAATTACTGACGATGAAGGCGGTTAAGGCAATAAAGGCAGCCGATGTGCTGATTGCTCCTAAGACAGAAAAAAAAGAAGGCAGCGTAGCACTGAGCATCGCAAAGCCTTATCTTAAAGAAGATATTGAAATTGTCTACCAGGTATTCCCCATGGTAGTGAATTTTGAAACGACAGATGCTTGGAAGAAGAACAAAGAAGAAATTCTCGCGCTCTTGAATGCAGGTAAAAACGTCGTATTTTTGACGCTGGGCGACCCGATGTTCTACAGCACGTATATTTATGTATACCGCCTGCTGGCAAAAGAACCCGGCATCAATATAGAAACGATTCCCGGTGTGCCGGCCTTCTGCGCTATCGGCAGCCGCCTGGGATATCCGCTCGTCGAAGGCAACGATATTATAAGCATCATTCCGGCTACCGCTGATGAAGATAAAGTTAAAAAAGCTCTATCTGTATCGAGCAATGTCGTAATGATGAAAGTCTACAAGAATTATCCTGAAATGGTCGATGCACTGGAAGAAAACGGGCTGGCAGAAAATGCAGTACTCGTAAGCCGCTGCGGCCTGCCGGATGAAGAGGTCATAACCGATCTGCCGAGTCAGAAGGATAAAAAACTGAATTACTTATCTACCATTTTGACGAGAAAACACAAATAATAATGTTTTCTCTAGCAAGAGGAGCAGAGGAATTTAATAAATTTCTCTGAGGTTACAGATATGAAAAAAATAAGTCTTTGGGGCATAGCTGCCCTGTTGTTTGTATTTAGCGCTGTTTTCTTGGCAGGCTGCGGCAGCAGTGATAAAGAAGCATCTTCTGCACAGTCCGCTTTTTTGACGGTTACGGATGATGCCGGCAGGACGGTAACGCTCGACAAGCAGCCGCAGCGCATTGTACCGCTTTCAGCTTCATTCCTTGAACCGCTCGATGCCGTAGGCGGCAAAGCTATTGCACGCGTATCGGCTAAGACAGGCATTCCTGATGCAGACAAAGATCTGCCGGAAGTCGGCAATGTCTACAATATCAGCATTGAAAAAGTAGTTGAACAGAAGCCGGATCTCGTCATCGCCTACAAGGGCATGAATGATAAATTCGTGCAGAATTTTGAAGACAACGGCATTCCTGTAATCGTGCTGGAAATGCGCACGTATGATCAAATTAAAAACACCGTCGACATATTAGGAAAAATCGCGGGCAATCCCGATAAAGCCAAGGCTTTAAATGACGATATGGACAAGAAAATAGATGCAGTCAAGGCAAAGCTGCCTGATGAGTCAAAGCGCATAGCTATACTGCACAGCACTTCGCAGGCTGTTACAGTACAGCTGGAATCCAGCATTGCCGGCTCTGTGGCAAAGACGCTCAATTTGACGAATGTCGCTGATGGTATGCAGCCTTTGGACAGCAATCCGACAGCCGCACCTTACAGCCTTGAAGTGCTTGTCCAGCAGAATCCGGAAATCATTTTCGTAACGAGCATGGGCAAGATGGAAACGATCAAGAAGTCGATGACGGAAAATGTAGAAAGCAATCCGGCATGGCAGACGCTGCCTGCTGTAAAAGCAGATAAAGTGTTCTTCCTGCCGCAGGAAAACTTCCTTTTGAGTCCGGGCATCCACTATCCTGAAGCTGTGGAATACATGGCAAAGCTCATCTATCCTGACAGGTTTAAATAATCGGTGAATACAATATGACTATGCAAAATCAATCTGACAATAGAAAATTTGGCATAGCGATCGAAAAATGGCGAATACTGATGATAGTAGTATTCGCCGTTTTGGCATTTTCGGGCTTTATATGCAGTGTCATGGCCGGTGCCGTCGCTATTCCGTTTGATGAACTGCAAAATATTCTAATGGGAGGAACGGCGGGAGCACATCAGCAGATACTGATGAATATCCGCCTGCCTAGAACGATCGTGGCTGCACTTGTCGGCATGAATCTGGCAATGGCAGGGGCGATACTGCAGGCCGTTATGAAAAATCCGCTCGCAGACCCGCACATAATCGGGATATCTTCCGGGGCAGGGCTTGCCGGCATACTCGTCATTGTGCTATTCCCTGCTATGGAATACCTCATAACACCGCTTGCCTTTGTCGGCGCAATGCTCGCCGCTGTCTGCATCTATATGCTGGCGTGGAAAAACGGCATCCGCCCGCTGCGCATCATCCTCGCCGGGGTAGCAGTATCGGCATTTCTCGGCGCGGGTATATCGGCAATACTCATTCTCTACAGCGATAAAGTGCACGGTGCCTTGATGTGGATGGTCGGCGGGCTGGCGGCGCGGTCTTGGCCGCATGTGGAAATAATACTGCCCTATGCTGTCATCGGCTTTATCTTAGCCATGATCGGTTCGCGCCATTTGAATATCTTGCAGCTGGGTGATGATATAGCTAAAGGCCTCGGTGTAAATGTAGAACTGACGCGCATTGCCTTGACGGCTATCGGTGCATTGCTGGCAGCCAGTGCCGTATCAGTGGCAGGGCTTTTGGGCTTTGTCGGCCTCATCGTGCCGCATACGGCGCGTCTTTTGGTCGGTACGGATTACCGCTTTTTGATTCCGTCATCGGCACTTTTGGGCATTGCTGTCGTTACCTTCAGCGATACATTTGCACGCGTGGCGTTTGCTCCGATGGAACTGCCTGTCGGCATCTTTATGGCAGTGCTCGGCGCACCGTTCTTTTTATTCCTGCTGAGAAGGGAGCTGTGATATCGTGCTGAAAACAGAAAACTTGGCTATAAATATTCATGGCAAGACGATACTCAGCGATATCAATATCGAGATTGCCGAAGGAAAGCGCACGGCTATTATCGGCCCTAACGGCTGCGGCAAATCAACGCTGTTAAAAGCTATATCCGGTTTGAATCACAATTATCAAGGCAGAATAACATTGGACGGGCAGGATATCAAAAAGCTGTCGCGGCGCAAGATTGCCCAAAAACTTGCCATACTGCCGCAGGGGGCAGCCGCACCGAGTGATCTCACGGTAAAAGACCTCGTCGCTTACGGCAGGTTTCCTTACCGCTCCATGTTCGGCAAAAATGACGGAAAAAAAGATCAGGCAGTCATCGCAGAAGCCATGGCAAAGACGAAGATATCCCATCTAGCAAATCGTCTTGTCTCCACTCTTTCCGGCGGTGAACGCCAGCGCACCTGGATAGCTATGGCACTTGCACAGCAGCCGCGCATACTGCTGCTCGACGAGCCGACGACGTATCTCGATATCGCCCATCAGCTGGAAGTAATGCAGATAATAACAGATTTGAATATCAAAGAAAAGATGACCATAGTCATGGTCTTGCATGATATAAACCACGCTAGAATGTACGCTGACAATGTCATTATCATCAAAGACCATCACGTATTTGCCCACGGCGCACCACGGGATATTCTCGATGAAAAGAATTTAGCTGAAGTATTCGGGGTTAAAGCGGATATGTATCAAAATTGCAATGATCCAAATGATAAGATTATATTCCCTAGATCGCTGACAAAATAAAATAGAGTTCTTTTAGAAAGGAAGCGATAAAATGCTTTCTTTGCAATCACTTGTAAAGCAATTCCCGTCCAAGAGCAAGGCGGGTAAAAATATATTGAAGACGGCAGTGGATGATTTGTCGCTGTCGATTGAAGACGGTGAGGTGTTTGGGCTGCTGGGTCCTAACGGCGCGGGCAAGACAACGACCATCCGAATGCTGACGATGCTGAGCCGCCCGACGAGCGGCAGCATAACTTATTGCGGCAAGGATATCTACAGCGATGAGCTGGAATTTAAGAGCATTATCGGCGTAGTGCCTCAGCATATCAACTTTGACCAGGATTTGACCGTCTGGGAGAATATGGAACTGCACGGCAGGCTGCACCATATGCCCAAGCGCGAGCGCCGCGAACGTATAGAAGAACTGCTGGAATACGTGGGATTGCAGGACAGAATCAACGACAATGTAAAACGCCTGTCCGGCGGCATGAAACGCCGTCTTTTAATCGTGCGCGCGCTGATGCACCGACCTAAGATATTATTCCTCGATGAACCGACAGTAGCTCTCGATCCGCAGGTGCGCCGCCGCATCTGGGATCTAATCCGCCGCCTGCCCAAGACGGGCGTAACAGTACTACTTACGACACATTATATCGAAGAAGCAGAAAATCTCTGCGGCAGAGTAGCGATTTTAAACAAAGGGAAGCTCATTAAGCTCGATTCGCCCATAGCTCTTTGCAAAGAACTCGGTGAATACGTCGTCGAATGGGACGGCCAAGAAGGCAGGCAGTACCGCTTCTTTGCTTCGCGTCCCGAAGGGGCAGCTTTTGCCGGCACACTAGAGGCGAGCACCACACTGCGCCGCTCCAATCTGGAGGACGTATTCGTAGAGCTGACAGGAAGGACGGTGAATTGAATGCCCAAAATACTATATGATATTTGGACCGTATTCTGGCGCGACTGGATAGTCTTAAAACACCGCCTGATAAAATTTATTTTAAGCCGTATGGTCGCCCCTATTCTCTACATGGTAGCATTCGGCTGGGGCTTGGGTCGCAGCATCAACATCGGCACTGGAGGATCTTACCTCGACTTTTTAGTGCCCGGTATACTGGCACTGAATTCCATGAACATTGCCTTCAACAGCCTGACGCAGGTGCACACCGAAAAAGTCTACCACAAATCCCTTGAAGAATACCTCGTATCACCCATAAAACCCATCAGCTTCGTAACCGGCAAGATACTCGCCGCCGTCCTGCGCGGCATGATTTCCTCCGTGCTAATCATCATTTTAGCGTATCTGTTCGGAGCAAACTTCGCCATCACTCCGCTGTTCGTGCTCGTCTTGATCATGAACTGCGTCATCTTCGCCGAAGTCGGCTTTTACGCCGCAATGAGCGTGCAGACCTTCGAGGACATGGCACGTTTCAACACATATATACTGCTCCCCATGTCTTTTCTCTGCGGTACGTTCTTCAACACTGATAAACTGCCCGGATTATTGCATTACTTCATAGAGCTATTGCCCCTGACCCATACGAGTACACTGCTAAGAAGCATAACCCACGGCGATGTGCCGTCTATGATTTCTATTATCGTGCTGATAGGCTATATGGTAGTTTTATTCGGCGTATGTAATTTGATTCTAAAAAAATTAAGGAATTGACATAAAAGCTATAGCAGATGATTTGCTATGGCTTTTCTTGTATAATAGAAATGAATAGATAGACAGGAGGTAAAAAGATAATGATAGGACTGGGCAGAGAGGATAAGAAAGCAAACGATCTGTTTTTCACTTGCAGCCTGATAGAATACATCGCCCGCAGGACGAAGAACAAGCGCGATGTCGTAGTCAATGCACTGGGCAAAGAACGAATTGCCCATATATATGATTTAGCTGATGTGTATCACAGCGATAATATCGATCGCGTGAGTGATGACTTCATCGAAGAAGCAGGCATCATCATGGGCAATTTCGACAATGTATCAGAATGCCGTTACATCCGCCCGACTCATTGGGATATGGGCAAGATATACAAGCGGCTGATACTGGGCATTGCCAAGCATGAGCATATAGATGTGATAGATGCCTTGTTTAAGGCATATAACTCTTATGTCAGCGATAAGATTCAGGACTATAACAGCAGCTTTTACTACGATGTGCCGCAAAATATCCTCAATGCGTACATATACGGCTATATAGAATAAAATAGCTATTGTATTTACAACGCATATTATTTTTGCTACAATGAAGCTGAAATAGAAGAAAGGAGCAGGATTATTATGCCGCAGACGAGTGTAAGTATCCGCATGGATGCTGATTTGAAAAAACAGTTTGAAGCATTTTGCGCCGATATCGGCATGAATATGACGACAGCGTTTTGTGTATTTGCCAAGACTGCCGTACGAGAACGTAGAATACCGTTTGAAATCCGAGCAGAAAAAGATCCTTTTTACAGTGATGCAAATATGAAAAGACTGAGAAAGTCCGTTGCGCAGATGGAAAAAACAGGTGGTACTATTCATGAGGTAGATTTAGGTGATTAAAGCATGGTCTGATGCAGCCTGGGAAGATTTTGAATATTGGCTGCATCATGATAAAAAAACATGGAAGCGAATACTAAAGCTCCTCAAAGATATTGACCGCAATGGCTATACAGGCATTGGAAAGCCGGAACCGTTAATAGGTGATTTATCCAAGTATTGGAGCAGGCGTATTGATGACTGCAACCGTATTGTATATAGAATAGAGGATGACATGATAAAGATAGTACAGTGCGGCTCCCATTATAGAGATAAATGATATGGGACTACAACAGCAGCTTTTTCTACGATGAGCCGCAAAATATCCTCAATGCGTACATATATGGCTATATAGAGTGAGCGATAAAAAGCAAAAACAAGTCTTTCAGGTATTGATTTTTCTGTTGTGTTCTAATAAAATGTAGTTAACAGCAGGCTGTATGTAAGATATAGCTAGTGCTGTCTACTGTTGAAAAACATAAATCCATTTCGGGGGGGTAACGCGCTGACGCGCTTTATCTTTCCGATGAACTCCTCCCGTAACGATTGCGGGAGGTTTTTTTATTGCCTAAAATCGTAAATGGCTAAGGATACTAAAGGAGGCTTAATATTATGGCTGATAAAAGAATTGAATACATGTGCAGCTACTGCGGCAAGAAAGAGATACGCAATACCTCTATGGGCAGGCCGCTGCCGGGCAAATGTCCTAGAAAGCAGGGCGATAAACCGCATAGCTGGCGGGTGAATAGAAGATTAAACTGATTGAAATTGAAAGGAGATTATTTATATGGG
>CATYZV010000099.1 GCA_958415865.1 uncultured Selenomonadaceae bacterium | reverse complement strand
ATGAAAGACTATTTGTTGTATTTTTTAGAATTTTATACAATATGGATGATATTACAGAATGAACTGGCTCAAATCGCGGTTTTTGACGATGCCGCTGAGCTTGCTGTCGACATAAGCAGCGTCGATCGTGATATTTTTTTCGGTCATTTCGGGCGCGTCAAAGGAGAGGTCTTCGAGCAGCTTTTCCATTATCGTATGCAGGCGGCGTGCTCCGATATTTTCCGTCTGTTCATTGACTTGGCAGGCTATCTGCGCGAGGCGGTCGATGGCATCTTCCGTGAATTCGATGGAGAGTCCTTCTGTGCCGAGCATAGCTTGGTACTGTTTGAGCAGTGCATTTGTCGGTTCGGTCAGGATGCGCTTGAAGTCGGCTTCGGTCAGTGAGGTCAGTTCTACGCGGATCGGGAAGCGGCCCTGAAGTTCGGGGATGAGGTCGGACGGCTTTGCCATGTGGAAAGCACCGGCAGCGATAAAGAGAATATGGTCGGTCTTCATCTGACCGTATTTCGTCGATACGGTAGAGCCTTCGACGATGGGCAGGATGTCGCGCTGTACGCCTTCGCGCGATACATCAGGACCGGAGCCGGAGCCTTTTACTGCTACTTTGTCGATTTCATCGAGGAAGATTATGCCGTTGTGTTCGGCGATTTCCAGTGCTTCGCGTGAAACAGCATCCATGTCGAGCAGTTTCTGAGCTTCTTCCTGAGTGAAGATCTCACGTGCCTGCGCTACGGTTACTTTGCGTTTTTTGTTCTTTTTGGGCATGAGGTTGCCGATCATATCCTGGATGTTGTTGCTCATGTCTTCCATGCCGGAGCCGGCGAACATACCGACTACGGGAGCTGCTTTCGGCTCTACGTTGATTTCAATGATGTCTTTTTCCAATTCACCTTTGTGAAGACGTTTTCTACACCATTCACGGCCGGCGGAATATTTGGGCTGCTGATCATTGCTGTTTTCGCTGCCGTCTTTAGCGGCATCGTTGTTGCCGAACAGGGCGTTGAGCGGATTGCTGACGGATTTCGTCTTGGGTTCAGGCACGTAGATGTCGAGGATTCGTTCTTCGGCAAGTTCTTTTGCCTTGTCCTGCACAGCGTCGAGTTTTTCCTGCTTTACCATGCGCACGGAGGCTTCAGCGAGGTCTCTGACCATGGATTCTACATCGCGGCCGACGTAGCCCACTTCGGTGAATTTCGTAGCTTCGACTTTTACGAACGGTGCTTTGACGAGCTTTGCCAGGCGGCGGGCGATTTCCGTCTTGCCGACACCGGTAGAGCCTATCATCAAGATGTTCTTGGGGATGATTTCTTCGCGCATTTCTTCGGGCAGGTGGCGGCTGCGCCATCTGTTGCGCAAGGCGATAGCTACACAGCGTTTTGCCTGCGACTGGCCTACGATGTATTTATCGAGTTCTTCCACGACTTGGCGCGGAATCTGTTCGTTGAATTTCATTGTGAAAACTCCTTTAGTCCAATTCTTCTACGATGATGTTGTGGTTCGTGTAAACGCAGATGTCAGCGGCTATCGTCAGCGATTCTTTGGCTATTTCGGCAGCTGTCAGATCTGAATGAGCGGCAAGTGCCCTGCCTGCTGCGAGCGCGTAAAAGCCGCCGGAGCCGATCGCAGCGACATTGCCGTCCGGTTCGATGACTTCGCCGTTGCCGGATATCAAGAGCAGGGTATCAGCATCGGCAACGAGCAGCAGAGCTTCGAGCTTGCGCAGCACTCTGTCGGTGCGCCAGTCCTTGGCGAGTTCTACGGCGGCGCGCGTCAGCTGTCCGTGGTATTCCACGAGCTTTGCTTCAAATTTTTCAAACAGGGTAAAGGCATCTGCTACAGAGCCTGCAAAGCCGGCGAGCACCTTTTCATTGTAGAGGCGGCGCACTTTGCGCGCGTTTGCCTTCATGATGGCTGCCTGTCCGAATGTAACCTGTCCGTCCCCTGCAATGGCTGTCTTGCCGTCTTTTTTTACTGCTACGATAGTAGTCGCTTTAAAAGCATCCATTCTATCACTCCGTTCTCAGTCTATATTCAATGTGTTTTTCTTAAATTCATCCAGCACTTCAAGGGCGCGCTGAGCGATTTTCGTCTTTTTGAGCTTCTTGTCGCGGACGCGCTCAGCGAGCGGCGGCATCAAGCCGAAGTTGGCATTCATCGGCTGGAAATGCTTTGATACAGCCGTCGTGATGTAATTGCACATCGCTCCGTGAGCCGTCTCAGGCGGAAATACGACAGGCTGCTTGCCCTTGGCGAGGTATGCGGCGTTGATGCCTGCTACAAGCCCGGAAGCTGCTGATTCGATATAGCCTTCTACGCCAGTCATCTGTCCGGCGAACAGCAGTGTATCTGCGTTTTTGCAGAGCACCTTGTCCCTGTACTGCAAAGTGGGGCGCAGCAGCTCCGGCGAATTGATGAAGGTATTGCGGTGCATCACGCCGTAGCGGACGAATTCAGCATTTTCCAATCCGGGAATCAAGCCGAATACGCGCTTTTGCTCCGGCCATTTCAAATGCGTCTGGAAGCCGACGATATTGTAGAGGCTGTCTGCGGCGTTGTCCTGGCGCAGCTGCACGACTGCATAGGGACGCTTGCCCGTTTCCGGGTGTTCCAGCCCTACGGGCTTTAGCGGGCCGAACAGCAGTGTATCTTCGCCGCGGCGTGCCATTTCTTCGACAGGCATACAGCCTTCAAAGAACTTCGCCTTTTCAAATTCCTTGATCGGGGCAAGCTCTGCATTTGTAAGCTCATGCCAGAAATGTTCGTATTCCTCTTTATCCATCGGGCAGTTGATGTAGTCCGCCGTGCCCTTGCCGTAGCGGGAAGCGCGGTAAGCCTTCGTCATGTCGATGGATTCGCGCGTGATAAGCGGTGCTGCTGCATCGTAAAAATAAAAGTATTCCTGTCCCGTCAGCTCGCCTATAGCCTTGGCGAGCGGCTCAGAGGTCAAAGGGCCGCTGGCGATGACGGTAACGGCATCATCGCTTTGCGGTATCTCAGTGATCTCCTCGCTGATGACCGTTATATTGGGATGCGATTTCACTTTGTCAGTGATGTACTGGCTGAAGCCCTCCCTGTCGACAGCGAGTGCGCCGCCGGCAGGAACTCTGTTTACATCTGCCGATTCCATTATGATGGAATTGAGGCGGCGCATCTCTTCCTTTAGAAGGCCGACGGCATTTTCCAAGCCTGCGCCGCGCAGTGAATTGCTGCAGACCAGCTCGGCAAATTTATCCGTCTTGTGTGCCGGTGTCGATTTTGCCGGGCGCATTTCGTACAGCTCGACTTTCGCGCCGCGGCTGGCTGCCTGCCATGCCGCTTCGCTGCCTGCCATGCCTGCGCCCACAACGATGATTTTCTTCACGCTCATTCCCCTTTATCCGGCTCAGCTGCTTCGGCTTTTTGCGCTTGTTCCGCCTGCTGCTCAGCTGCTTTTGCCTTTGCCTCTTCCAGCTTTGCCGCAGCAGCCTTTGCCGCTTTTTCTTTGAGTTTATTTATTTCTTTGTTGATAGGTGTATCTTCCTTGCGCGTCGGACATTCGTCATTGCTGCAGTACAGTATGTTCCTGCCGTTTTTGAAACGGTGCTTGAATAGAAATGCTCCGCAGGTCTTGCAGCGCGTCGTCAGCGGCATATCCCACGATACGAAATCACATTCGGGATAATTTTCGCAGCCGTAGAACAGATTGCCGCGGCGCGTGCGCCGTTCGATGATCTTGCCGCCGCACTTGGGGCATTTAACGCCTGTATCTTTGATTATCGGCTTGGTGTTGCGGCACTCAGGAAAGCCGGGGCAGGCGAGGAACTTGCCGTAGCGTCCCTGTTTTATGACCATCATGCGGCCGCAGAGTTCGCATTTTACATCGGAAACTTCATCGGGCACGGTCATTTCGCCTATTTCTTCTTCAGCGTGCTCCAGCGTTTTTTCAAACGGTCCGTAAAATTCGCTCAGCAGAGTATTCTTCTTTATCTTGCCCTCTGCTATTTCATCGAGCTTGTGTTCCAGCTCAGCAGTGAATTTTTCATCGACGATATCCTTGAAGTATTTTTCCAGTAAATCGACGACGACGAAGCCCAGATCCGTCGGCTCAAACTTCTTGTCAGAGCGCACGACGTAGCCGCGAGCCAGTATCGTTTCAATGATAGGCGCGTAGGTGCTAGGCCTGCCGATGCCTTTTTCTTCGAGCGTCTTGACGATGGAAGCATCATTGTAGCGCGCCGGAGGTTCGGTGAAATGCTGTCCCGGTTCGAGCTTAGCGATCGACAGTGCATCGCCTTCAGCGAGGTCAGGCAGGATTACATCCTTTTCCTTCTTCGCATCGCCGTCGCTGTAGACAGCCGTGAAGCCGGCGAATTTGAGCTGCGAGCCTGTAGCCTTTGCCGTATACCTGCCGCCTTTCATTGTAACTGTCATGACATCGTACAGGGCGGGCAGCATCTGACAGCCGAGGAATCTCTGCCATATCAATTTGTACAGCTTGAACTGTTCCTTCGTCAGGTATTCTTCTACGAAAGCCGGTGTCAAAGTGATGGTGGTCGGGCGGATAGCTTCATGCGCATCCTGTGCCGACTTGCCGGCTGCGTAGATATACGGTTTTTCCGGCATGTAATTGCTGCCGAAGTTTTCGCCTATGAAACTGCGTGCTTCTTCCAGAGCGATTTCAGAAATGCGCGTGGAGTCGGTACGCATATAAGTGATAAGCCCTGTCGGTCCTTTTTTGCCGAGGCTGATGCCTTCGTACAGCTGCTGTGCTACCATCATCGTCTTGCGCGAGGTAAAGCCCAGCTTGCGGGCAGCGTCCTGCTGCAGGCTGCTCGTGGTAAACGGTGCCGGTGCTTTGCGCTGACGCTGGCGTTTTTTCACTTCGCTCACGGTGAATTCAGCTTTTTCAATATCGCTGCAAAGCTCATCGGCTTCCGTTTTGGAGGAGATTTTTATATCTTCCGGCTTTGCTGAAATCATGAGCTTTTTATCGTCAATAGCTGTAAGTTCAGCATTAAACATAGCCGAACGCGGTTTTTTGCGGAATTTGAAATCGACAGTCCAGTATTCTTCCGACTGGAATTTCTGAATTTCCTTTTCGCGGTCGCATATCATGCGCACCGTAACCGACTGCACGCGGCCGGCACTCAGGCCTTTGCGGATTTTTTTCCACAAAAGAGGGCTGAGCTTATAGCCTACTATGCGGTCGAGCATTCGGCGTGCCTGCTGCGCGTCTACTTTGTCGATGTCAATTGCCTCAGGATGCTTGATTGCCTCCTGAATGGCGGGTTTTGTTATTTCATTGAATACAATGCGGCATTTTTCATGATCATCAATGCCCAGTATATATGCCAAATGCCATGCAATAGCCTCTCCTTCGCGGTCCGGGTCGGAGGCAAGATAGACTTTATCCGATTTTTTGGCTTCTTTTTTCAAGGCTTTGATCAAATCGCCTTTGCCTCGGATATTGATGTACTTGGGCGCGAAATCATGCTCGACATCTATGCCGAACTGGCTTTTCGGCAGATCGCGCAGATGGCCCATCGAGGCCAAAACGGTGTATTTTCGATTGCCCAAATACTTTTCGATAGTCTTTGCCTTGGTTGGAGATTCAACTACTACAAGCGTCTTTTTTTTCATCTATTTAACGCACTCCCTGACTGCTCTTGCATAAAAATTGGGGCTGACTTCTTCTATCAGTCCTTTGAGCTTCATCTGCAGTAAGATGAAGGCTATGTTGGAAACGTTTATTCTCAATTTATAGATAATTTCATCTGTGCTCTTAGCCTTATCCCTGTCTTGCGGCAGTACGGCGTAAATCGCCTGCTCATCAGCCGTCATAGGCGGAAGTTCAGGCTTTGCCTCTGCTTTCATCGCAGCAGCGGAAATCGTCTGTTCCGCAGGCGGAGCAAGCTGCTCTAAGGTAAATTCTTCCTGCCGGCTGTCAGAACCTGAATCGGATTTTGCCGCGTCTGCGGAAGAAGGGCGGGATAATACGGCTTCGTATTCTTCGATGATATCTGATGCAGCCGCAGTGAGCTTTGCGCCCTGCTGAATCAGCCTGTGGCAGCCTTGGCTCTTGTCGGAATAAATATTTCCCGGCACGGCGAAGACATCGCGTCCCTCGCTGAGTGCCAGCTCGGCTGTTATCAAAGAGCCGCTTTTCTTTGCCGCCTCCACCACGAGAATGCCCATGGACATACCGCTTATAATGCGGTTTCTAGCGGGAAAATGGCCTGCTATAGGCTCCGTGCTGAGCGGGTATTCAGAGATGACAGCACCCGTCTGCGCTATGCTTTGCAAAAGCTGTTTGTTTTCTGCGGGATAGACCTTGTCCAGCCCGCATCCTAATACGGCTATAGTGCGCTGCTCTGCTTTTAGCGCACCCATGTGAGCCTGTGTGTCAATGCCCTTTGCCGCTCCGCTGACGATCGTCAGCCCTGCCTTAGCCAAGCTGTAGGACAGCGACTGAGCCGCCTGCCTGCCGTAAGGCGAAGCAGAGCGCGCACCGACGATGCCCAGCGATGGTTCATCGCCGCAGAGCGTGCCGCGGCAGTAGAGCAGAAACGGCGGATCGAAGATCTGCCTGAGCCGCGCGGGATAATCCGCATCATCTTCTATTAGAAGATGCACATCGTATCTCGTCAGCTCTTCGGCAAGCCTATCGAGCGAAATCTTCTGCCGAAATTCGATTAATTCCGACAACATTTTCGGTTTGAAATTCATCTGTTTTAACTCAGATTCACCGGCGCGCCAGACGGCTTCGCCGTCGCCGAACGCAGCTTTCATGCTGCGCAGTGCAGCACTGCCGATGCCCGGAATCAGATGAAGTGCGGCCCAGAATAAATTTTTCATATCTTTGATGTCCTATTCCATTTATCAACACAGACTCGCATTACCATATATGCTAT
>CATYZV010000098.1 GCA_958415865.1 uncultured Selenomonadaceae bacterium | reverse complement strand
TCTATATACTGTATATATTCGGAAAATTATAGTTTTATCCTTTAATTTTTGATCATTAAATTTCACTTTACATAGAGGTTACATTCTGATAAAATTAAAACCGTTATATTTGATAATAAATATCATTAAAGCAGCTTAGCTCAACCTATCCCTTAATATAAAACTAAAGTGAAGCAGTGGAATGAAGCTATTCTTTTCACTGCTTTCTTTGGAATTAGAACAAGAAGGAGCATTTTAATGAACAAATTCACAAAGATCCTAACTACTTCACTGCTTGCCTTGACCTGCATGAGCACGATGGCTTTTGCAGCTGAAGCAAAGGATAATTTCGGTGCAGTAAGCTATTACTATGACGGCAAGGAGATTTCGCTTAACAAGGCAGCAGATTTGGCTAAAAAATACGATATAGTATTCTTCGATGAATTTCACGACCAGCAGTCAATCCATGATGCAGAGTTTTCTTTTTTCAAGGCAATGCACAGGAAAAATCCAGATATGATTTTATCGCTTGAGATGTTTGAACGCGATGTGCAGCCCGTCATGGATGAATATCTGAAGGGCGATATAAGCGAGGCGGAATTTAAAGCGAATTCACGTCCGTGGCCTAATTATGATGAAGCATACCGCCCAATGGTAGAATTTGCAAAAGCAGAAAATATCTACGTGCTGGCAGGCAACATCCCGCGCCGCATGGCAAATCAATACGCCAAGGCAGGTGATTTTTCTACCATTGCCGACGAGGATAAGCAGTATATGCCGCGCAAGCATCTAGTGGAGTACGGAGCGTATTATGAAAAATTTAAAGCCTATATGTCCGAAGGCGATGAAAATACTCATATGAAGATGACTCCGGAGCGCATTGAAAAGTTCTACAAGGCACAGTGTCTAAAGGACGATACAATGGCAGAATCGCTAGTGGATTACAGCAAAGCTCATCCCGATGATAAGATACTGCATATGCAGGGCGAGTTCCATGGTGGGGATCACCTCGGCGTAGTCGAAAAAGTCCATAAGCTGAATCCTGCTTTAAAAGTATTGGTCATAACACCGGTGGAAGCTAAAGATTATGAAGCGGTAAAAGATAAATTCGGCAAAAACGATATTATAGTTACATTCTCGCACAAATAATTTCCTTAATATACATTTGACAAAAAGCCATATCCACAGCATAAAAACTGCGGATACGGCTTTTTGTTTCGAGAAAATCTTATTTAACGATGTCGAGCAGTCCGCGGATGTCCTTGACGATGTAAGTTGCGCCGATTTCTTTGTAGACGGCTGTTACTCTGTCGTTGACCTGCGCCTGTTGGGCGGGTGTCAGTGCGTCGTATTCTGCTTTGGAAAGGCCTGCTAGGGAGCTGCCTTCGATGATGCCTACTGTATCAAGGCCTGCGTGCTGTCCTTCTTTGATGTCGGATACGGTGTCGCCGACTTTGAGCACGCGGTGTACGTCGTCGAGTCCGAGTTTTTCCATGTTGGCGAATACCATGTAGGGATATGGTCTGCCTTTGCCGCCGACGAGGTCGGGGCTGAACCAGCTGTCGGGCGTGTAGCCTTGGGCGGTGGCGGCTTTCGTTACGACTGTCATCATGTCGCTGGTGTAGCCGGTGGTGGAGCCGATTTTAAGTCCCATATCGCGCAGTGCGTGCACTGTTTCTACTACGTAGGGTTTTACGTCGGTGTATTTGTCAAGGACTTCAAATATCTTTTTTTCGCTTAGTTCGTAGACTTTCTGCACGTCAGCTTCTGTCCAGTCGGAGCCGTGTTCTTTTTTCCAGAGGTCGTGGATGCGCTGCATGGAGAGCATTGTGCGGACGTGGTCGATTTTTAGCATACCCATGGGTTTTCTGATTTCTTCCATGGTGGGCGCGATGCCGAATGCTTTGAAGGCTTCGTCGAATGCTTTTACAGGAGTAATGCAGCCATAATCTACGGTGGTGCCTGCCCAGTCAAAAATTATTCCGTCGTATTTCATTTTTATTACCTCTTTTTCTTATTTTGCCTGCTGCTGCAGGAATTCTTTTAAAATGGATGTTACTTTGTAGATATCTTCGGGATAGATTTCGCCGATATTGCCGATGCGAAAAGTATTTGCGTCGGTAACTTTGCCGGGGTAGATGGCATAGCCGCGGTCTTTGATGTAAGCGTACATTTCAGCGAAGGAAAAATCTGCGTTTTCAGGATAGTAGAAGGTCGTGATGATGGGTCCTTGGTACTGGCTGCCGATATAGGGTCTTATGCCGAGCTTTGCCATTTCTTCAACGAGTACGCGCTGGTTTTCGGCGTAGCGTGCATGGCGTGCGGGGATGCCGCCTTCAGCACGCAGTTCGCGCAGTGCTTGGCGGAAGGCGAGCACTGTATGCGTTGGGGAGGTGAAACGCCATTTGCCGTCTTTGTTCATCGTTTCCCATTGTTCGTAGAGGTCGAGCGATAAACTTCTTGCTCTGCCTTTCGTCTTGTTTAATGCGCTGCGCTTGCAGATTATGAAGGAGAAGCCGGGCACGCCTTGAATGCACTTGTTGGCACTGCTGATTATGAAGTCGATGCCGAGCTGCTGCACGGGAATGTCCACGCCGCCGAAGCTCGACATAGCATCGACGATGAAGGTCTTGCCGTGCTGCTTGACGACTTTTGCCACGGAAGCGATGTCATTTAAAATGCCGGAGGTCGTTTCGCTGTGCACCATGGATACGTGCGTTATCTCAGGATGCTGATCGAGGATTTCGGAGATGTGCGCCGGGTCGGGTGTCTTGTCGAAGTCCTGCATGTAGAGGATGTATTCGATGCCGGCGTGCTGAGCGATTTCTGCCATGCGCTTGCCATAGGCACCGTTGGCGCATATCAGAAGGCAGTCGTCTTTGCCGACGGAGGAGGTTATGACCGTTTCCACGCCGAAGGTGCCGCTGCCCTGCATCAATACCGCTGTGTAAGCGTCTTTATCCACATGAGCCAAGTCGAGCAGTTCGCCGATGATTTCCAGCGTTATCTTCTTGTAATCATCATCCCAAGTGCAGTGGTCGAACATCATCTGCTGTTTTACAGTGTCAGTCGTGGTCAGAGGACCGGGTGTGAGCAATTTGTATTTCTTCATATTTACTGTTCCTTTACATATTTTACATCAATTTTAAACGGATTTGGCAAAATTATTAGCCGGCACGAGGCACCGGCTAATAATCTAAAGGAATCGGAGTTCGTTCTAATTATAAAATTACATCTGTTTTGCTTCTTCAGAGATCTTCTGATGCTGTTTTAAGAGTTCAAAGGTCAGTTTTTCTTTGAATACCTTGGGGTATTTGGACTGGTTGGCAGGGTCAGCAGTTTCGCCTTCGTATACGGGGTTCGGATACGATTTGATGATTTCCGGTCTGCCGTTTTTGATGATACATTCAGCCATCTTCATAGCTTCGGGATTCGTCTTATCGCCTTTGTCGACTACAGCGACGGATTCAGTCAGCGAGAAGTTGCCTTCAACAGGGTCAACGAAGTCGATCGGCAGTCCTTTGGCCTTGTCTGCTACAGCCTGATGGCGAAGGCCGAAGCCTACTGCTACTTCACCGGCGCGGATTTTCTTGATCGGGGCACTGCCGGAGCTTTCTACATGAGGACCGGCATTTTTATAGATGCCTGCCAGTACTTCTTTAGCACCGTCTTCACCGTAAGCATCTACGAGAGCCTGTACCAAGAGCCATGCAGTGGAGGAGGATTTGATATCGGTGATGGAAACCTGATCTTTGTAGATAGGATTAGCGAGGTCTTTTAAGGTCTGCGGTGCAGGGAGGTTCAGTTCTTTGAGTTTTTCCGTATTGAAGATGACTGCGCCTTCCTGAGAGGTGATGGGAGCGTAGAAGCTTGATTTGTCGCGCAGCGGCTTGTAATCAAAGGTCAAATCTTTGAACATCTTGTTCTTTGCCTGCGCGCTGTCGAGGTAGAAGGAACATTCCGTAACGATATCGGCTTCGATATTCGTGCTTTCAGCCATGAGCTTGCCGCCTAGTTCTGAGGTGCCGAAGCTCTGGAAAATGTATTTGTCTTTATAGCCGTTGTTGTCGAGAGCAGCTTTCATGCCGTTGACGGCTTCTTGGTCAGCGTTGGAGTAGATTACGACTTTGCCGTCAGCATTTGCCGCGGAGCTGCCGGAGCTGTTTCCGCCGCCGCAGCCGCCCAGCAGGATTGAGCTGCACAGAGCTGCACCGGCAATCAGAGCCGCCATAATTTTTTTCTTTTTCATGATAGATTATTCCCCTTTTAATATTATTCGTTTTTATTATTCACTGCCGAGGACTTTAAGCATGGGCTTACTGCCGGCAATGGAATTTATATTTTTATCGTTTTTCTTCACGCGGATGCGGCGTTTAGCGAGCAGGGCAAGGATTCCCTTTGCTGCTAGATTCGTCAGCAGAATCAGCATGGACAGTACGAATATTTCGTTGAATTTGCCGAAGTACTGCAATTCCTTGATCTTTGCCGTCATGACCATGGTCTGTGCGCCGGCAACGAAGATTACCGCACTGATCGTTACCATGGAGTTTATGAAGTAATAGCCGAGCACTTCAAAGATGGTAGTGCGGATGTTCGGCGTGATGATGCGGCGTATTGTCTTAAACCAGCTGTCGCCCATGAGCAGGGCTGTCTGTTCCCAGGAAGCATTGAGCTTTTCCAGTGAACTCTTGAGCATTAGGTACGGCGTGGAGAAATGGTGGATGATATTGCAGATTATGATTAGAATGAACGTGTTTTGCAGGCTGCTGCCGGAAAAGAACATCATGTAAGCGATACCGATGACCATGCCGGGGATGGTGTTGGTTACGAGGGCAATCGACTCAATGCTGAATTTCTTGGAGCCGGCAAGAGAGCTTCTCGCCGTGATAAGTGCTGCGCCGTAGGCGATTAAAAGACCGAGTACAGCGGTGCAGAATGCTACGAACAGCGAGTTGGTGTAGACATCTATAAGAGCGGAATCGCTCAGGAAGCTCACGATATGTTCTGTCGTGAAGCTCATTCTATAAGGCCATTCTTCGATGAACGGCACGAGGAAGACGACGGCGAACATGGAGAGCACGCCCAGCAGTATCACTGTGGAAAGGCCGCCCCAGATGAAGTCGCGCAGCTTGTTCGCCTTGAGTTCTACCTGAGAGATGACGTTGTAGCGGATGTTGTAACGCTGGAGCCAGCATAAAAGACCGATGCTGATTATGGAAGGCAGCAGCATTACGATAGCGACGACTGCGCCGCGGTTGAAGTCGGGGATGCTGCCGAGCATTTCTTCATAGAGCACAGTGGCGATGACCTGATACTTGCCGCCGACTGAAGCCGGGATGCCGTAATCGGTGAAGCACAGGAAGAAGCACTGGATGAATGATGCTGCAAATGTGCCGAGCATAGGGCGCATGAGCGTCTGCATGAAGGTCTTGAACGGATTGTCGCCCATGAGTTTTGACACTATCATGTATTTTTTGTCGATGTACTTCATCGCATTGGAGACGAGCAGGAAGGCAATCGGCGTGGTGTAGATTACGTAGCCGATGAACAAGCCGTTGAAGCCGTAAATGTCGATCTGCAGATTGAAGAGTTTCGTCAAAAGCCCCTGCTTGCCGAGCGAATAGATGATGGCAAAGCCGTAAGTGATGGTGGGCAGGAACATCGGCGCAAGTGCCAATACCGAGATGGCTTTCTTGTATCTGCTGTTTACATTGGTGTAATTGATGGTGTAAGCGAGGATGAACGCGAGGAAGGTGCTCATCAATGCGCTAGAAGAAGCGATGGTCAAGCTGTTGGCAAATGCCGTGCCGAAGCCGCGTTCTGAGAGCATTGTGGCAAAGTTGCTGCCGCCGAAGCCCTCCGGCGTGGAGACTGCCTGATAGATTATTTCCACAAACGGAGCGGCGAGGAAAGCTGCGAAGATAGCGCATATCGCTATGAAGATGACTTGCAGCTCTTTTTGTTTTACATTAAGCATATTCATCTTCAGCTCACCTTCTGAACTTTCGCCATCTGGTCATTTTCGCACCAGAACAGGTTCAAAATGTTGTTGCGCTTGATTTCCAGCTGATGCAGGATGAATTTGCGGACGAATTCATCGGCAGGGCGTTTGATGATATCTTCAGGTTCCGCAAATTGAGCGATTTTGCCGTCGTGCACGATGAGCACTTTATCTGACAGTGTGAGTGCTTCTTCCGGGTCGTGCGTTACGATGATGGTCGTCAATTTAAATTCGCGGGCGATTTCCTTTATCTTCTGCTTGATGGATTCTTTGATAACGCCGTCGAGTGCGGACAGCGGTTCATCCAGCAGCAGGATTTTAGGTTTCATGACCAATGTGCGCGCCAGTGCCGTGCGCTGCTTCTGACCGCCGGACAGCTCGTCGATGCGCTTGTTGAGATGTTCGCTGAGTCCCAGCAGATTGATGAGGTCCTGCACTTCCTTCTGCGTGGATACCTTGGGATTGTTTTTAAGGCCGTAAACGATGTTTTCATATACGTTCAAATTCGGGAACAGTGCGTAATCTTGAAATACGATATTGAAGCCGCGCTTTTCCATCGGCTTATGCGTTATATTTTCATCGTCGAAAATGATATTGCCGCCGCTGACTTCCGTAAGCCCCAAGATGAGATTCAACAGAGTCGTCTTGCCGCAGCCGGACGGACCGAGGATGGAGACGATCTCGCCTTTTTCTATCTTCAGGTTGATGTTCATAAGGACATCTTTATTGTCGTATGCCTTTCTGACATTTTTTAATTCTAACATCAATAATGCTCCTTTTTATAATATGCGTTTTAATGACTGCTTTACATAACTTACGTATATTATTAAACCAGTTTTGCGCCGTTCATTCTATCCAAAACGAGTAAAAACAATCTTAACAAAATATGAAGTTTGTAAAAACTGTATAAAACAGCATATATATATT
>CATYZV010000097.1 GCA_958415865.1 uncultured Selenomonadaceae bacterium | reverse complement strand
GTGATAAATAGAACTTATAAAATAACTTTGGCGCATATCACTATCAAAAGCATACCACTACAAGGATAACGCGTCAAGATTAACCGGCATAGTGAAAGTTATTTTCTTGTGATATGGTACGATAATCTGCTGAGGCCTACGGATAAATCTTCGTTGACTATCTCCACATCATCGGGCACGCGCATCTTGACGGGAGCGAAGTTCCATATGCCCTTGATCTTTGCCTTGACGAGCTGATTTGCCACGCTCTGCGCAAATTGCGCGGGCACGGCTATGACACCGATGTCAATGCCCAGCTCTACCACGGAATCCTCCAGATCGCAGATGCTCCTTACCTTGACATGGTTTACTGCCTTGCCGACGAGGCTGGCATCGTTGTCGAACAGTGCCACTAGGTTAAAGCCCAGTGCCGTGAAGTTCTGGTAGTTCGCCAGCGCACCGCCCAAGTGCCCTATGCCGATGATGGCGATGTTCCAGTGATTGTCCAGCCCCAGTATCTTGCCTACATTGAGCTTCAGTTCATTGACGTAATAGCCTACGCCCTTTTTGCCGAACTGGCCGAACAGAGCCAGATCCTTTCTTATCTGCTCCGGGGTCAGCTCCAGCCGGCGGCCCAGCTCCTCCGAAGAGATGATATCCTTGCCGTCGTCCTGCGCCAGGCGCAGCGTCCTGTAGTAAAGAGGCAGTCTGTCTATAGTAGCTTTGGAAATAGATTGGTCTTTAACTTTCAACAGTATCATCCTTCCTGTGCCCGCCGGATTTATTTTTATCTTTGTCAAAGCAGGGCAGGACGGCTGCCGCGCCTGCAAACAGCCATACCAGCATCGACAGCTCCGTGTTGAACATCACGTAATCGGTCAGCCCGTTGACGGCGAGCGACGACATACCCAGTGCCGTGCCCAAAAGCATACCGCGCTGCCAGGGATGAACAGCACGCACCTGAGCTTTGAACGCTCTGATGATGCTGCCGAAAAAGTAAGTCATGAAGCTCAAAAATCCGATGAGTCCGACTTCAGCCAAGAAATTGAGGTACATATTATGCGCGTGGACTATCTTTATGAAATTACCCTGCATATAGTAATCGTAATTGGGATATACCATGAAGTACGCACCCCAGCCGATTCCCAGCACGGGATGATCCAGTATCATCGCTATGGTGCTCTCCCAAAAAGCGAGCCGCATTTCCGAGGAAGTATCAAGCTTCGTGAATACCGAAGTCAGGCGTTCCAGCAGCGTAGTATCGGCTGCCAGCATCACACCGGCGAGCACGAAAAGAGCGATCAGCACTTTTCGGTTGTACAGTGCACCGTAAACAGCAATAACCAGCCCTATGCTTATACATGCACCGCGCGCATAAGTAAGCGTCAGGCAGAAAGCGGCAATGCACCAGAGCACAGCCAGTACCGTGCGCAGTCTCTTGTTGTCAGCCGCAAAGAACACGCCTGCCGCCATGCCCATGGCAAAATCGAGGTAGCCGCCCAATAGATTGGGATTTTCCCATGTCGAAAAAACTCTCGTCTTGAGTCCCGGAAATATAGCTTCATCCGTCCACGGTTCATGCGTGCCCAGCCCAATGCCGCAAAAAGCCTGCAAAAAGCCGTAGACGAGCACGATGACGAGCGACAGTGCCGCCGCTCCCAGCAGTATGCGCAGACGAGCCGTGTTCCAAGCGAGGGCGGAACTTTCGCTCTGGCGGGAAATAGGGCTGTACTCTGCCGCTGCCATCTGTGCCGCACTCATTTTTACACCGATGCACTGCGCCGCCAGATAGTACGCCAATACGTATCTGCCGACGAGATTGTAGCAGTTGTAAAAGCTGAATGCCGGGTCAGGTGATACGAACACCGATGCAAATGCTGCCAGCGTAAATATCATTATAGGAAAATCAAACGGCGTGCGGTGCCACTCGCGGAATCCTTTGACGGATTTGTAGATGAATATTAGCCAGCCCAGCACGAGCAGAACACTCGATACTTCATAGGAAAAAGGCAGCATGAACACCATTGCTGCGAGGCAGTAGAACATCAGCTGCCGACAGTCTTCATTTAATCTGTTCCTCTTGAATATATTCACTTACCCACCTACTTTTTCTAAATCAGCAGCCAGCTGCATTTTCATGTACGATGATATCTCTCAGCTCACCTGTCAGATACAGCGACCCTGTCAGGCAGAGCAGTTTGCCGTCGCGGGCCAAAAAGCGCGCCGCATCGAGTGCATCTTTCATATTGCTGTACGTTTCTACATGGCGGCCGTGTATCTTGGAGGCGATGTATTCCGGCGCAGCGCGGCGGTCGGAATCCGGCATGGTTATGACCACCTCGTCATCGTCGCGCAGCAGCTCCGCCAGCATTGTATCTATATCCTTATCCTTCAATATTCCCAGCAGTATGACGCGGCTTGGTTCCGGAAAATACTTGTCGAGATTGTGGCGCAGCACTTTCATACCTGCCGGATTGTGCGCTCCGTCGATGACGCAGCGTTCGCCCTTCGTCGTAAGCACTTCAAAGCGCGCCGGCCATTTGGCGCAGGCAAGCCCGTCTAAAATCGCCTGGCGCGTGATGCGCTCGTCGCTGTTGCTAAGCACGCATAGCGTTATTATCGCGAGCGAGCTGTTTTCCACCTGATGGTCGCCCAGCATCTTCAATTTGTATTCAAAGCTGATGCCGAGAAGCTCCGATACAAAGCTCAAATACTGGTACTCGCCGTCAAAGCGCACGAACACCGAATTGAAATCATTGCCGGCTACGAATATATCAGCATTTTTTTCGTCGGCTGTCTGCTCGATGATATCGAGCGGCATGCCCTTTGCCGCCGTAACGACCGGCACGCCATCCTTGATGATGCCCGCCTTGTGATGAGCGATGCCCTCGAGCGTACCGCCGCAGAAATCAGCGTGCTCAAAGGTAACATTCGTTATGACGCTGATCTCCGGCTTGACCACATTAGTGGAATCGAGCAGGCCGCCTAAGCCCACTTCGATGACGGCGTATTCCACCTGATTTATAGCGAAGTAGAGAAAGGCAGCCGCCGTGATGACTTCAAACTGAGTCGGTGATTCCTCACCGTCTGCCACCATCTTGTCAGCAAAAGTCTTGACTGCACCGATACAGTCGGCAAATTCTTCCTCACTGATAGGACAGCCGTCTATCTGCATACGCTCCGTATACGATACGAGATGCGGCGAGATGTACAGCCCCGTCTTTATGCCTGAACGCGTCAGCACGCTGGACAGCATGGAGCAGACAGAGCCCTTGCCGTTCGTGCCCGTAACGTGTATCGTCTTGTAATGCAGCTGCGGTTCATCCAGACATTCCATCAGTTTTTCGATGCGCGACAGCCCCAGCTTGGAGCCGAATTTTGCCAGGTCATCTAAATATTGAAGTGATTCTTGATAATTCATTTTACAATCCCGCCTCGATACCTTTCCTTGTCGACATGTATATTTGAAAAACCTTGAATCTATACATCAGATCTTTGCCAGATAAGCCAGGCGTTCTTTGACAGCTGTACGCTTTTCTTCATAGCCGGCGAGCTTTTCGCGTTCTTTTGCCACGATATCGGCAGGAGCCTTAGCGAGAAAACCTGCATTGCCCAGTTTCTTTTCAAGGCGTGCCACTTCTTTATCCAGAGAAGCTATTTCTTTATTGAGGCGTGCCGTTTCCTTTTCCACGTCGATAAGTTCAGCCAGCGGCAAATATACTTCCACGCCGTTTACGACGGAGGCCATAGCATTTTCAGGCTTTTGAGCATCGCCCGTCAGCACCGTAACCTTGGATGCAGATGCAAGCGTCATAAGGTAATTTTCATTGCGCGTGAATACGCCTGCCAGTTTTTCATCGCCCGTGTGCAGGATTACTTCCGTCTTCTTGCTCGGCACAGCGTTTACTTCAGCACGCATATTGCGGATTGCCTTGATCGTTTCCATTATAGCGGTCATATCGGCTTCGCTAGCTTCATCGATCTTATCTTCTTCACCGCTCGGCCAGTCAGTCGTCATTATGCTGATGCCTTCATGCGGAATGTGCTGCCAGATTTCTTCCGTGATGAAGGGCATGAACGGATGCAGCAGGCGCAGCGTATGTTCCAGCACATAATGCAGCACGTACTGAGCTGTGCGGCGCGTGCGGGCACTCGCTTCGTCTTTGGCGTAGAGGCGGGATTTGACCAATTCGATGTACCAGTCGCAGAATTCATTCCAGATGAAATCATAAAGTGAACGGCCTGCTTCGCCCAGTTCAAATTTTTCCAAGTTTGCCGTGATAGAAGCGGCAGTCTTGGCGTAGCGGCTCAAAATCCACTTGTCGGCAAGCGTGTAATCTGCTGCTTGCGGCACGAAGGAAGCGTCGAAGCCTTCCAGGTTCATCAGCATGAAGCGCGAAGCGTTCCAGAGCTTGTTGGCGAAGTTGCGGGCCGATTCCACGCGTTCCCAGTAAAATCGCATATCGTTGCCCGGCGTATTGCCCGTTATCAGCATGAAGCGCAGTGTATCCGCGCCGTACTTGTCGATGACTTCGACAGGGTCGATGCCGTTGCCGAGCGATTTGCTCATCTTGCGGCCTTGGCTGTCGCGCACGAGGCCGTGAATGAACACGTACTTGAACGGAATATCCTTGCCGAATTCCAGCCCCATCATTACCATGCGTGCTACCCAGAAGAATATTATATCGTAGCCCGTAACGAGTACGCTCGTCGGATAGAACTGCTTGAGTTCTTCCGTGTCTTCCGGCCATCCCATCGTTTCAAACGGCCAGAGTCCTGAGCTGAACCAAGTGTCGAGCACGTCATTGTCCTGATGCAGCTTATGGCTGTGGCAGTGCGGACATTCCTTTACATCTTCATTGGCGACGATCGTTTCACCGCAGTCATCGCAGTACCATGCCGGTATGCGGTGGCCCCACCAGAGCTGGCGCGAAATGCACCAATCGCGGATATTTTCCAGCCAGTTGCAGTATATCTTGGAGAAGCGTTCCGGCACGAATTTAATCTTGCCCGATTTAACAGCTTCGATGGCAGGTTTTGCCAGAGATTCCATCTTGACGAACCACTGCTTGGACACGAGCGGTTCCACCGTAGTGCCGCAGCGCGAGCAGTGGCCGACAGCATGTTCATGTTCTTCAATGCTCAAAAGCTCGCCCGATTCCTTGAGGTCGGCGATCAGCTGCTTTCTGCATTCATAGCGGTCCATGCCGGCGTACTTGCCTGCACCCTTGCCCATAGTGCCGTCATTGTTGATGACTACAATCTGTTCGAGGTTATGACGCTGACCCATTTCAAAGTCATTCGGGTCGTGAGCCGGCGTAACCTTTACCGCGCCCGTGCCGAACTTAGGATCTACGTAGCTGTCAGCAAACAGCGGAATGCGGCGGCCAACGACAGGCAGGATCAAAGTCTTGCCCACGAGGTCTGCATACCGTTCATCATCAGGATGTACAGCAACGCCCGTATCGCCGAACATCGTTTCAGGACGGGTAGTAGCGATTTCCACATATCTGTCTTCGCCTTCCACCTGATACTTGATGTGGTAGAGATGACCCATTTCCGTCTGATGCTCAACTTCGATATCGCTCAGAGCCGTATTGCAGTGCGGGCACCAATTCGTTATGCGCTTGCCCTGATAAATCAAGCCCTTTTTGTACAGCTGCACGAAAACTTCTCGCACAGCGTGCGAGCAGCCTTCATCCATCGTAAAACGTTCCCTGTCCCAATCGCAGGACGAACCGAGCGTGCGGATCTGATACTTAATGCGGTTGCCATACTTTTCCTTCCATGCCCAGGCACGCTTCAAAAAAGCTTCACGGCCGATATCATAGCGCGACTTGCCTTCCTCGCGCAGAGCAGCATCCACCTTCGCCTGCGTAGCGATCCCCGCATGGTCAGTGCCCGGCATCCAAAGAGTGTTATATCCCTGCATACGGCGGAAGCGGATCAATATATCCTGCAAAGTATTGTCCATCGCGTGGCCCATATGCAGCTGGCCCGTTACATTCGGCGGCGGCATTACAATGCTAAACGGCTTTTTCGACTTATCCACTTCAGCGTGGAACAATTTATGTTCTTCCCAGAACTGATACCATTTCTTTTCAAACGACTGCGGATCGTAGACCTTAGGAATATTAGTTTCCTGCTTGTTTTCTTCCATTAAAATAAGAACCTCCTAAATACATTCAACTGATAAAACAAAAAATCTCTCCCATCCCGGCAAAAAGCCAAAAAGGACGAAAGAGATATCTTCGCGGTACCACCTAATTTTTTCCGCCCGACTGCACAGTATTTTTATTTTCGCAGAATAATGATATCTATTTTGGAAGTCAAGTAACACGTTGGAAAAATAGATATCATTATTCTGCCCATGTACATCGCCGCTGTAGCAAAAGGCAGAACTTCATTGCATAACGCTGCATCTGCGTCCGCTGCTACGGCAAAGCCCTCACAGCGGCAACTCCGAAGCTACTTTCCGAAACGCCCGGCAGGAAAACTTTCAGCTGATCATTTTCTCTCTGTACTGCCCAAACTGCATCCGTACTCTCTTCTTCATCGTCTGTTTCGATTAAAATTTTCTAACTAATATTATCATAAAAACGCCGCGAATACAACATCAATCGTCAATCATTCCCGTTCGCCGAAACGGTTTTCAATAAGCTCCGTCAAAGCCGCTATAGCCTCACGCTCATCCTCGCCCACAGCACTTATAGTAACCTCCTTGCCGCAGGTCAGCCCCAAGCTCGTGATCGGCACGATGTTCTTGCCGTCCACCGTCCTGCCCTTCGCTGTATATGTAATCTCGCACTTAAAACGACGGCCCATCTGCGCCATCATAGCAGCCGGACGCGCATGAACACCGGAACGGTTGATGATCGTAAGCGTAACTTCCATAATGATTTTCCTTTCAGATATGTTTGTTTAGCATAATTATAT
>CATYZV010000096.1 GCA_958415865.1 uncultured Selenomonadaceae bacterium | reverse complement strand
AATTATATCATTAATGAAAGACAGCTGCACTAAATTTTCCTAGACAGAATTCCTGCTCCGTTGCAGGTCTGCCTATAAAGTTCAGTGCAGCTGTTTATCATTTTTTCATTATGAAGCGTACTATTACGTAGCTTATTTCATACAGCAGAATCATCGGCAGCGCGATCATCGACTGGGAGAATACGTCCGGAGTCGGCGATATGACAGCACCGATTACGAAAGTCAGGAAAATGACTAGACGCTGCTGCTTGGCGAGAAACTTGGAAGAGACTATGCCGACTTTTGCCAATAAGACGATGGCAAGAGGCAGCTCAAAGATGAAGCCGAACGGCAGCAGAAAAGAGATCACGAAATCGAAATACTGCTTGATGGAGAACATCGGCTGCAGCTCAGTAGTGGAAAAGCCCATGAGGAATTTGATGCCGGCAGGCAGCACTAGGAAGAATGAAAAGGCGATGCCCGCCAAAAACAGTATCAAGGAAATGGGAACGATGACGCTGATCAGATACCGCTCCATGCCGATTAATGCCGGCAGCACGAACCGCCATATCTGGTAGAGCACGATGGGCAGTGCCAGCAAAAAGCCGACGAAGATAGACACCTTGATGTAGGTGAAGAAGGCTTCAGCAGGCTGCATATAGTAGAGCTTGCCGGCAGGTCCCGTCAGTATGTGCATGATATCTTCGACGAAGTAGTAAGCGATGCCGCTGCCGAATGCAACAGCTATCAGGGAGCGTATAAGGCGTTTGCGCAGTTCCGTCAGATGTGCTATTATCGACATACTGCCCGTCTTGGCAGGAGATTCTTCTTCTGCCGCTTCTTCGCTCGGAGCAGGATTTTCCTGCGGTGCCGGAGCGGGATTTTCCTGCGCAGCAGCGGGAGCGGGCACCGGCGGCTGAGGCGGCTTATTATTTATATCTTTTTCTTCAGACATATCCGGCCGCCTCACTTCTTGTCGGCATTGCCTTTGTCAGCAGGTTTTTCTTCAGTCTTAACCTCTTTAGCATCTATGGTTTTCGTTTTATCATCGCTGTTGGACGCGGAACGGAATTCGCGGATGCTCTTGCCTATCGCTTTGCCGATATCCGGCAGCTTGCCCGGCCCGAAGATGACGAGGGCAATGACGAGGATTAACACCAGTTCAGGTACACCAATGCTGTACATTAAAATCACCTTTTCTTTACTATAGTTATATATTTGAAACAAAACATCTAAATGTTACGCGTTTATTTTTTATCTGCATTTTGAACAGGAGCCGCCGGTTTTGACTCCTGCTGAGCTGAAGCTGTCTGAGCAGGTGCTGCCTGTTTCGGTTCTTGCTGAGCTGAAGCTGCTGCAGCTGCGGCTGTAGAAGTCATGGTAGGATGAAGGACATTTTCCTGCGTGAACACAGGCGGTGCTGCAGGCTGGGAAGGATTGGCGGGATTGGGCGCAGACGGTGTTATCGAGCTGTTTTTGCCTATTTCATTCACATTCGCTGTATTCGTAAGATCAGAAGTAGCTTTTTTGAATTCCTGCAGTCCCTTGCCCACGGCGCGCCCGATCTCAGGCAGCTTGCCCGGTCCGAATACGATTAGGCCTATGACTAAAATCAAAATCAATTCAGGAAATCCTATGCCGAACATAATATCACCTCAAAAATAATTTCACTCAATAATCGCGGTTGCCGATGAAGTCAGCTATTTCATCAAAAGAACGCTTTACGGATTTGGGCAGCCCGTCCGGCAGCACTTCATGAGCGCGGCTCAAAAATTCCGTTACTTTTTCCTTGGCAAAGTCGATGCCGCCCGATTCTCTCACGATGGTTACGGCGCGCAGCAGCTCTTCTTTAGTCATATTGCGGTTCTCTATGATCGATTTCAGCTCAGCTGCATGAGTGCTCGTATTGTAAGCGTAGATCACGGGAATAGTGATGACACCCTGCAAGATATCGTTGCCGGCAGGCTTGCCAATCTTCTTGGAATCTGAAGTCAAATCGAGTATATCGTCGACTATCTGGAATGCCATGCCGATGCAGTAGCCGTACTCGCGCAGTGCCTTGACGTAATCGTCCGGCAATTTTGCCACGAGAGCACCGATTTCACAGCTTGCCGCGATGAAGTTCGCCGTCTTCTTGGCTATGCGGTCGTAATAGATATCGAGCGATTCGGGAATTCTGTAGCCGAAATGGTTCTGCAAAATCTCGCCTTCGCTCAGATCGCAGATTATCATAGCAAGGCGTTCGTGTATCTGCGGGCCGTAATCGTTTTTGGCAATCGAGGCGAACGCCTTGGAAAACAGATAGTCGCCGGTCAGCACAGCGATGTTGTTGCCCCATTTGGCATTGGCCGTTACAGAGCCGCGGCGCGTTGAAGCATTGTCGAGAACATCGTCGTGCACGAGCGAAGCCGTGTGTATCATCTCCAGTGCCATAGCCATGGGCATGACACTTTCCTTAGGCACGTCCTCAGCGCATTTCGTCGCCAGCAGATACAGTGCCGGGCGGATGCGCTTGCCGCCGGATTCAATCAGATGATGGCCTATCTGCGTTATGAGATCTACAGGTGATTCAACTGTTTCATACAGCAGCTTTTCCAGCGAAGCCAAATCCCTTTTTATCACATAGAACATTTTATTAGTTGTCAACAATCTATATCACCTACAAAATTTTAAATACAAAATACTAGCTTAAATAAGTGTACTACAAAATGGGCTTGTTAGTAAACATTTAGCTGAAAAAATTAATTTTATTTAAAAATTTTTCTGCAACGATAAACATCATATATGGTATAATCGACTTTAGGCATAGTTCATCTTATAGCTGTGTTTCTTTCTAAGTATATAAAATTAAAATAATCAATAGAGGTGTATATAATTGGAAAACAAAAATACCATCACATTTCTCGGCACCGGCTCTGCCATGGTAACCAAGTGCTTCAACACCTGCTTTGCCATCCGCATAGCTGACTTGGACGAATACTTTCTCGTCGATACGGGCGGCGGCAACGGCATTTTAGTGCAGCTGGAAAAAGCGGATATCTCTGCGGCAAAAATCCATCATATGTTCGTAACTCATGCTCATACGGATCATATAATGGGAGTGGTCTGGGTGATCCGCAAGATAGCTACGCTGATGAACCAAGGCAAATACGACGGAACATTTCACATCTACTGCCACGATGTAGTGCAGAACGTCGCTGAGACCATCGCCAAGCTGACACTCAAGAAGAAGGATCTGGAACACCTCGGCAGGGACATACTGTTCCACGTGGTGGAAGACGGCGAAGAAAAACACATTCTTTCGATGGACGTAACCTTCTTCGACATCCTATCCACCAAAGCAAAACAGTACGGCTTTTTCGCCCGCTTTGCCGACAGGACGACACTCTGCTGCCTAGGCGATGAACCGTACAACGAACGGTGCAGGATATACGCCGACGGCTGCGACTGGCTATTGTCGGAAGCATTCTGCCTCTACGCCGACCGCGATGTATTCAAGCCGTATGAAAAAAATCACAGCACCGTCAAAGAAGCCTGCGAAACGGCGGAAAAGCTCCATGCCAAGCACTTGATACTCTACCATACGGAGGACAAGGACATGGCACACCGCAAGGCTAATTACACGAAGGAAGGCAGCCTTTACTACTACGGCGACCTGCACGTGCCGGACGATTTGGAGACGATTGTATTATAACGGCTGAAGTCCGGGCTGTCTAATGCTTATATTAGATATCAGTCCATTTGTTTTTGGCATATCGCTTTTAATGGGTTGATTTATTCTAAGCTAAGTGCTATGATAAAAAAGCAATAAAAATTAAATATCTACAGTCTTTGGGGCAGGGTGCAAATCCCTACCGGCGGTATAGCCCGCGAGCATTTTGCAGATTCGGTGTAATTCCGAAGCCGACAGTACAGTCTGGATGAGAAAAGATTGGTGTATTTATCCGATTGATCTTTGATTTTCATTTGTATTGAATTTCAAAGCGATTGATAAACGAGCTTACAGGCTGTTATCTGCTAGTGCATTTAACAGCCTTTTATTTTTAGCCGATCACCAAAAAAGGCTTAGATACGCTAGAGGTGATTTTGTTTGAGTTACCATGAAAAGTATATGCGCTTGGCACTGGAGCTGGCAGCGAACGCCAAGGGCCGCACATCGCCCAATCCTCTGGTCGGCGCGGTCATCGTCAAGGACGGCAGAGTCGTCGGCTGCGGCTGGCACCGCAAGGCAGGCACACCGCACGCTGAGGTTCACGCGCTGCGCCAAGCAGGAGAATTGGCACGCGGTGCCGATGTCTATGTAACCTTGGAACCGTGTTCGCACTACGGCAAGACACCGCCTTGTGCCAAGGCACTCGTCGAAGCCGGCGTAAAGCGCGTTTACGCCGCCATGCTCGATCCCAATCCCATGGTAGCAGGCAGAGGCTTTAAGATACTGCAGGAAGCCGGCATTGAAACGGAATACGGCTTTTTGGAAGACGAAGCACGCGCATTAAATGAAGTATTTTTGAAATGGATAACGCATAAGCAGCCGTTTGTGGTCTTAAAAGCGGCGATGACGCTCGACGGCAGGATCGCGACGGCAGGCGGCCAGTCGAAGTGGATAACGAATGAAGCCTCGAGAACTTACGGCTACCGCCTGCGCGACATCTACGACGCTATCATGGTCGGTGTCAATACGGTCATAGCTGATGACCCCAGCCTCACTGCCCGCGTTGAAGGCGGCAAAAATCCCATACGCATAGTTGTGGACAGCCGGCTGCGCACTCCGCTCACGGCAAATCTCGTAACGGATAACGCAGCTAAGACCATCATCGCCGTTACCGCTGCTGCTGATTCTGATAAAATAAAGGAATTTGAAGCAGCCGGCGTGCAGATACTGACCGTCGACGCGGACGATGACGGCAGAGTCGATATTGCAAAGCTGATCAAGACACTCGGCGAGCAGGGCGTATGCAGCATTCTCGCTGAAGGCGGCGGCACACTGCACGGCAGCTTGATAGAGCATAAGCTCATCGACAAAGCGTATTTTTTCATCGCTCCGAAGATCGTCGGCGGTGCTAAAGCTCAAGGTCCCGTCATGGGCAGAGGCATTGCAGAGCTGTCCGAAGCCGTTCAGCTGGAAGAATTAAATGTAGAAAAGCTCGACGGCGATATACTGCTTTACGGGCGCGTGAAAAAATGATGATTAATTAATACTAATGGAAGTGATGCGATGTTTACAGGCATAATTGAAGAAGTCGGCACAGTGAAGAGCATCGTAAAAGGCAGCCGTTCGATCAAATTGACGATTGCCGCCGACAAAGTACTCGATGGCTCAGCACTGGGCGACAGCATCGCCGTCAACGGAGTCTGCCTGACTGTTACATCGTTTGGCAGCAAGTGCTTCACCGCCGATGTAATGCCGGAATCGATGCGCAAGACGAGCATGAGCGAGCTGGCTATCGGCAGCCGCGTAAACCTCGAAAGAGCCTTGACGCTTTCGACGAGGCTGGGCGGCCATATAGTAAGCGGCCATATCGACGGCACCGGAACAGTAGCTGCTATGGAAAAAGATGACAACGCCGTGCGCATGACGGTAGAGGCAGAAGCCAAGGTGATGCGCTACATCGTAGCACAAGGCTCGGTGGCACTCGACGGCGTGAGCCTGACTGTGGCTCATCTGGGCAGGGGCGACTTCACTGTATCGCTCATACCGCATACGGGGCAGGTTACGACACTGCTCGATAAAAAGCCCGGCTCACTCATCAACATCGAAAACGATGTCGTCGGCAAGTACGTAGAACGGCTGATGCAGCTGGATGAAAAGGATAATAAAACAAAAGCAGGCTCCTCTTTAAGCATGGATTTTCTGAGGGCAAACGGCTTTTAAAAAATAAATTACGGAATGAGGATTAACGATGGATTTCAAATATAATACGATAGAAGAAGCAATCAAAGCATTTCAGGCGGGCAAAATGGTGCTCGTAACGGATGATGAAAACCGCGAAAACGAAGGCGATCTGCTCGTAGCGGCAGAAAAAGTAACGCCGGAGATCATCAACTTCATGGCAACTCATGCCAAGGGACTCATCTGCGTACCCATGAGCGGCGAATTGATCGACAGAGCCGGCCTTGAACAGATGGTGGCAAACAACACCGACAACCATGAAACAGCCTTCACCGTATCGGTCGATTCAGTGAACACTTCTACCGGCATCTCCGCTTTTGACCGTGCCGAAACGGTACACGCCCTTATCAATCCGGACGTAAAGCCGACAGATCTGCGCCGCCCTGGCCATATGTTTCCGCTGCGCGCCAAAGAAGGCGGCGTGCTGCGCCGCACGGGCCACACGGAAGCGACCGTCGATCTCGCCCGCCTCGCAGGCATGATCCCCGCCGGCCTCTGCTGTGAAATCATGAAGGAAGACGGTCATATGGCCCGCACTCCCGACCTCATCAAATTTGCCAAAAAATACGATCTCGTATTTATCACCGTAGCAGAACTCATCAAATACCGCAAAGAACACGAAAAGATGGTCGAAAAGATCGCCGAAGCAGATTTCCCCAACAAATTCGGTCATTTCCGCATCAATGCCTATGAAAGCAAGCTCGACGGCAAATGCCATATCGCTATCGTCAAAGGCGATGTAAGAGGCAAGAAAAACGTGCTCGTGCGCGTCCACTCCGAATGCCTGACGGGCGATGTTCTCGGCTCGCTGCGCTGCGACTGCGGCGACCAGCTCCATCTGGCACTGCACAAGATAGAAGAAGAAGGCGAAGGCGTACTGCTCTACCTGCGCCAAGAAGGACGCGGCATCGGACTTGCCAACAAGATAAAAGCCTACGCACTGCAGGACCACGGCAAAGACACGGTCGAAGCCAATGTGCTGCTCGGCTTTGCACCTGACGAACGCGACTACGGCATCGGCGCACAGATACTCGAAGACCTCGGCCTCACCAGCATCCGCCTTTTGACCAACAACCCGGCAAAACGCGCAGGCCTCGAAGGCTTCGGGCTGGAAATCACGGAACGCGTACCGCTGGAAATTCCCGCCAACAAATACGATGAAAAATACCTCGAAGTCAAAAAAGAAAAAATGGGGCATCTGCTGCACGTAAAATAAACCATTCTATAAAATAAATAT
>CATYZV010000095.1 GCA_958415865.1 uncultured Selenomonadaceae bacterium | reverse complement strand
GGGTAAGGGAAAGTGATATTATGAAGAAATTGACAGCTTTATTCTTGTTCGTCTGCATGATGATGATATCTTCAGCGGCTCTGGCTCAGCAGGCAGCTCAGTCAGCAGGCAGCGCGGCGGCAAATACCGTGAAACGCTGGATACTGATCAACATACCGGCGCGCTCGCTGCGCCTCTACGACAACGACAAGGTCATCGCTATGTACCCGGTCGGCGTGGGCAGACCGGAAACGAAAACGCCGGCAGGCTATTATAAAATAGTAGAAAAAGTAGTGAATCCGACTTGGGTTGATCCGGAAGATACGAGTGTATCCATAGGCTCCGGCCCTGACAATCCGCTCGGCTACCGCTGGATGGGCATCGGCGGCAACTACGGCATCCACGGCACGAACAAGCCGTCTTCCGTCGGCCATTACGTATCCAACGGCTGCATCCGCATGGTCGAAGCCAATGTGGAACAGGTTTTTGACAAAGTAGAAGTGGGCACGGAAGTTCAGATAATCTACAACCGCCTCGTGATCGACAAGACACCGGACAATAGAATCGCTTATTACATCTATCCCGACGGCTACAATATGCAGAATCTCACAGTCGATTTCGTGCGCCAGGGCCTGAACGGCTACGGCGTGGGCGATTTCGTTACGAACGAACAGCTTCAGCAGGCTATAAACGCTTCAAGCGGCCAGGCAAATTACGTAGCGGCTCCCGTCAACGTCTTTAAAGACGGCACAAAGCTCGGCTTTAAAGCGGTGAACTACCAGAATCTCATCTACATTCCCGTACGCGAATTATCCAATCTCTACAATGCACCACTCAAAGCGGAAGGCAGTGCCGTCAGCACGGCTAAGGGCAGTGCTCCGTTTTACAATTTCAACGGCAGAGGCTACATCCGCCTGACGGATATCAGCAGTCTTTTCGATGCCGATTACACGCTCAACAAGAACGTAACTGAAGTTACGCTGACTAAACCCGTAGAAACTCAGACGCTGCCGTCCAAAGAAGCGGGCGAGGCAGGCAAGACGCTCGTCAACAATACGAAAGTGCCGGCAAAAGACGCTGATGTAAAGCAGGACAAGGCAGCTGACAGCAGCGCAGCACAGCAGTCCGAATCAAAGACCGTCAAAGCGGACAAGACAGCCCCTGCAAAGACGGCAGATAAATGATGCGTTAATACTAGATTTTGCAAGGAGGTGTCTGCATGGAGCATAAGAAAGACAGATTTATCATAATCGACGGCAGCAGCTTGATGTACAGAGCATTTTTTGCTCTGCCTCTGCTGAGTGCCTCCAACGGAGCGTACACGAATGCCATAATGGGCTTTGCCAATATGCTCGGCAAGATATTCACAGACTACGCACCGGAGCGGCTCGTCGTAGCATTTGACAAGAGCCGCAAGACCTTCAGAACGCAGCTGTACGCCGATTACAAGGGGCAGCGTGCCAAGACTCCCGATGAGCTGAAGTCGCAGATACCGCTATTGCGCGATTTTCTTGCCGGGCTGGGCATCGTGTTCATCGAAAAGGACAATTACGAAGCCGATGACATCATCGGCACTTTGGCGACAAAGGCAGCGCGTTCGGGCTTGGAAACTCTGATCGTAACGGGCGATAAGGACGCATTGCAGCTGATTGAGCCTAATCTCAAAGTCATGCTTACGCGCCGCGGCATAATGGATATGCAGGTCTTCGACGAAGCGGCTTTTAAGGAAAAGTACGCCGGCTTGGAACCGCTGAAGCTCATCGACATCAAAGCTCTGATGGGCGACAGCTCGGACAACATTCCCGGCGTGCCCGGCATCGGCGAAAAGACGGCTTTAAAGCTATTGACCCAATTCGGCGATTTGGAAAATCTGCTCGCCAACATCGAACAGGTTTCGGGCAAAAAGCTCAAGGAAAAACTGCACGATAATCAAGATATAGCGCGGCTGTCGTACAAGCTCGCCACCATCTGCCGCGATATGGATATAGAATTCACGCCAGACGAATACAAGATAACGCCCAAGCTGGCTCAGCTGAAATCCTTCTGCGATGAATACGAGCTTAAAACCGTCTTTGCACGCATGAAAAAGGTGCTTGCCGATGAACTGAAGGCGGAGAGCGAAGAAAATTCCTCCGAAGACAGCGGCGAAATATCCCTGGGCTTTGATGAGGCTGTCCCTCCGTATAAAGTGCTTACGGCAGCGGATGTGCCGGGGATAAGCAAAGAGGCAAAAAAGGAAAAATACATCTCTTTATTGCCACGCTTTAAAGGAAAAGTCCCCAATATGCAGCTGGAATCGCTCGCCGTCAGCTGCGGCGGCATTCTCGGCATAATGCACGAAGGCTTTGATTCCCTAAGCGGTATTCTCGCCGATGAGGGCATTACAAAGATTCTCTGCGATGTGAAGTCGCTTTACCATGTAGGCTGGAAGCTCAAGGGCACAACAGCAGACTTGGTGCTGATGGCGTATCTGCTGGAGCCGGCAAAGCGCAGCTACGATATGGCGACGCTGCGCCATATATGTTCTATGGAAGAAATCAATTCCTACGAGGAACTGCCGGAAAAAGAAAAGCAGGTGTACGACGTTTCTACCTTCAGGCAGCTGCACGAAGCACTTTCCGAAAAGCTGCGCAGTGAACAGATGATGAAGCTATACGAAGATATAGAATTTCCGCTGGCTGCAATGCTCGCTGACATGGAAAGAGCCGGCATTTATTTAAATCAGGAAAAACTCGATGCGATGAATGCGCAGATGGCTCAGCAGATAAGCCGCCTCGAACAGGATATATACGATTTGGCAGGCGAGCTGTTCAATATCAATTCCCCCAAGCAGCTAGGCGAAATACTGTTCAACAAGCTGGGACTGCCCGCCCTAAAAAAGACGAAGACGGGCTATTCCACCAATGCTGAAGTATTGGAAAACCTCGTCTACGCTCATCCCATAATCCAAAAAATACTCGATTACCGCCTCTGGAACAAATTGAAGACGACGTACCTCGACGGGCTTAAAACACTGATTGACCCGCAGACGCAGCGCATTCATACGACCTTCAACCAGACGGTTACGGAAACGGGCAGGCTCAGCAGCTCCGAGCCGAATCTGCAAAACATTCCCGTGCGCACGCCGGAAGGCAAGAAGATACGCGGGCTGTTCGAGCCGGGCGAAGGCTACGATCAGATTCTCTCAGCAGATTATTCCCAGATAGAGCTGCGCATAATGGCTCATATGTCAGAGGATAAGCATTTTCTGACAGCATTCCGCGAAGGACAGGACATCCATGCCGCCACGGCAGCACAGGTATTCCACGTGCCGATCGGAGAAGTTACGCCCGAAATGCGCAGCAAGGCAAAGGCTGTAAACTTCGGCATAATCTACGGCATCAGTGCTTTCGGCTTGGCGCGCAATCTGCATATTTCACCGAAAGAAGCAGGCGAGTACATCGACAGCTATCTGACGGAGTGCAGCGGTGTCAAAAAATTCATGGACGATATCGTCAAAAAAGCGCATGAAGACGGCTATGTAACGACATTGTTCGGCCGCCGCCGCTATCTGCCGGCACTAAAGAGCCGCAACTTCAACCAGCGTGCCTTGGCAGAGCGCATGGCTATGAACACGCCGATACAGGGCACAGCAGCCGACATCATAAAAATAGCCATGAACAAGGCGAGCGATGAGCTAAAAGCAGCAAAGTTAAAGAGCCGCATACTGCTGCAGGTGCACGATGAACTCGTGCTGGAAGTCGTCGACAGTGAAATAGAACAGGTATCTAAGCTTTTAAAGGATTCCATGGAAAATGTAGCTCAATTAAAAGTGCCTCTGCTGATAGATATAAATTACGGCAAAGACTGGGCACAGGCTAAATAAATGAGGTGATATTATGCCGGAAATGCCGGAAGTAGAAAGTATAGTCAGCGGCATAAAAGACAAGCTCACAGGAAAGACCATCACGGCAGTAGAAACGATTAGCGGCAGGGATGATGTAATAAAACATCCTTCCCCTGCTGAGTACGCCGCACTTCTCAGCGGCCGCACTATCGGCAAGCTGTACCGCCGCGGCAAATACATTTTGATGGAGGTGTCCGGCGGCATGACAGCAGTCTTTCACCTGCGCATGACAGGCAGATTCATGTTCATGCCCGACGGCGTGGTCAGCGACAAATACGCCTGCGCCGTCTATCACCTTGACGGCGGCAGCTGCCTCGTCTATGCTGACGTGCGCCGCTTGGGTACGCTGAATCTACTCACTGAAGATGAGCTCGCCGAATTTCCGGGCCTCTGCATTTTAGGTCCGGAACCGCTGTCGAAAGAATTTACCGTAGCATACCTCAGAAGGATAATGCAGGGCAGCCGCACGCCCGTCAAGACATTCCTGCTCAATCAAAAGCACATAGCGGGAATGGGCAACATCTACGTCGATGAATCACTAGGCATGAGCCATATTCATCCGCTGCGCCGCGCCGGCTCTCTTTCAGAGCAGGAAGTAAAGACGCTGCACAAAACCATCAATAAAGTAATAGCCTCAGCTATAAAAGACGGCGGCACGACCTTCCGCGACTACCGCAACGGCATGGGCGGCAAAGGCGCGCATCAGCAGCATCTCTACATCTACGGCCGCAAAGGCAAGCCGTGCAGATGCTGCGGCACACCCATTGAAAAGATGAAGATCAGCAGCAGAGGCACGTATTACTGCCCTGTCTGCCAGAAGTTAAAAGATTAAGAAATTCGAGGATTTAATATGAAGATAATCGGCCTTACCGGCGGCATAGCCTGCGGCAAGAGCACCGTCAGTGCTTATCTGAAACAGCGCGGCGCGGCGATAATCGACGGCGATGCCATAGCCAAAGAACTCTCCGCACCGGGCAGATCCATCTGGAGGGCATATAAAGAACATTTCGGCAGTGAGATATTAAACGCTGACAGCAGCCTCAACCGCCGTCTAATCGGACAGAAAGTATTCACCGACGAAGCAGAAAAAAACTGGATGAACAAGACGATGCAGCCCTTGATCAAAGCGGAGATCATTCGGCGCATCAAGGAGTGTGAAAGCAGCGGCACAAAAGTAGCAGTACTAGACGTGCCCCTGCTCTTTGAGGCCGGCTGGCACACACTAGCCGATGAAGTATGGGTCGTAGCCGTAGACCGTGCTTTGCAGATAGCACGCATAAAAGAACGCGACGGGCTCAGCGAAGCAGAAGCCATAAGCCGCATTGATGCGCAGATGCCCGCAGCAGAAAAAGCCAGACGCGCCGATGTCGTAATCGACAGCAGCCATCCGATTGAAATCACTCAGGCAAAAGTAAAAGAAATCTGCCTTGAACGGCACTTAGACCTAAATTGACAACCAAAGGCAAAAAGACATCCCATGATAAAAAAGATTTTTTTCCTAGCCCTGATATTGGCAGGAATAGCCATCTACACCATCTGGCAAAGCGATGACTTCCAGCGCAGATACTTCTACCCTTACCACTACAAACAGACCGTAGAATATTACTCCGACCGCTACAGCGTAGACAGAAACCTCATAGCAGGCATCATCCTCGCCGAAAGCAAATTCGACACCCAGGCAGTCTCCCATCCCGGAGCCGTAGGACTGATGCAGGTCATGCCCGAAACAGGCACCTGGATAGCCCGTCAGATAGAAGACGACAGCTTCACCGTCAGCAAACTCCACGAACCTGAAATGAACATCAAGTACGGCACATGGTATATGGCATCCCTGCAAGAAGAATTCGGCGGCAACAAAATACTAGCATTAGCCGCCTACAACGCCGGCCGCGGCAATGTCCATGAATGGATAGAACTGTATGGCTGGGACGAAAGCACCTTCAGCGACTACACACAGATACCCTTTCCCGAAACGAGAGAGTACGTCAAGAAAGTGCTGGAAAATGAACAGCATTATGTACGGTTGTATCAATAGAAAACAGGTATTGAAAGTTTCACTAGAATGATTTCAATACCTGTTTTTATTATGCAAAAAATAAATGCTGTGATCTCATTCATCAAGACCACAGCATTTATTATAGGAATGTCCCCGCCACAATCAGACGCGTATAGAACAAATTTCAGTTGATATCTTCAAACTTATTGCGCACCTTTTGCAGCAGCTCAGAAAGCGTTTTCTGCTCCGCCGGAGTAAGCGCATTCCATACACGGCGGCAGTTCATTTCCACTATCTTAGACCACTCATTGTAATGCTTCAGCGTCTGCTCCGTCAAGTATATGTACTTTTCGCGCTTATCACTGCCCGGACGGCGCGTGATCAGCTCCTTGCCCTCCAGCTGGCGCAGGCTCTTGGAGATCGCCGCCGGCTCAATATTGAGATAATTTGCCAGCATCGTCTGCGTCATCGTGCCGCGGTCATGAACAGTGCGCAGAATCGTCCACTCTGAGCTGTAGATATTAGTAGACTCCAGCGAGCGGTTTACCATCTTGCTCATGACGCGGGTCGTCTGATACAGCTGATGAATCAGCTGATCCACCTGCTTTAGATTATTCTCATTCGGATTTATAGCAATCACCTCTTAACTCATATATAATAATATAACATTTTAACCTGTAAATCAAATAAGAACCACAAGAAACCATATGTAGGCACATAATAAAAAAGGTATGCCCTAGAGCATACCTTCAATAAAATTACTCCATTGAAAATCGACAATACAGCAAGTCATTTAACGATCAGCACAGGGCAAGCGGCATTTTCCAGCACGTATTTGCTGACGCTGCCCAGCAGTACTCCGCGCACCACGCCGAGACCGCGGCTGCCCATTACGATCAGGTCGGGTTTAATTTCATGTTCGTATTCGTTGATAGCTTCGGCAGGATCGCCTGTGCGGTAGACTTTGACGACTTTCATATCAGCCGGAAAGAAGTCATCCGCTTTTTTGAGAATCTTTTCGCCGGCTTTTTTGATTTCTGCCAGCACGTTCATCGACAGGTAAGCGTTGATAGCCAGTCTGTTGATGTCTGCTACGTAGAGCACGTGTACTTCTGCTTCACCGAGGTGGTTTACTTTTACTGCCGCTGCCATAGCGCGTTCAGCGATTTCAGAGCTGTCGATCGGCACCAAAATTTTCTTCAAGTTATCAGTCATTTCAAACCCTCCTTAAAAGCATTGCTGCTATAATTCCTATCTATTTCTT
>CATYZV010000094.1 GCA_958415865.1 uncultured Selenomonadaceae bacterium | reverse complement strand
TAGTTAAAGACATGAGTATGAAAGATAATCGCGGATACCTTCAGCGTATCTGAGGAAAGTCCGGGCTCCACAGGGCAGTGTGCTGGATAACGTCCAGCGGGAGTGATCCTAGGGAAAGTGCCATAGAAACTTAAACCGCCTGCATCAGCAGGTAAGGGTGGAAAGGTGCGGTAAGAGCGCACCAGCAGGCAGGCGACTGTCTGGCTAGGTAAACCCCACACGGAGCAAGACCTAATAGGGAAGGGATGAAGCGGCCCGCTGAGCCTTCCGGGTTGCGTCGCTAGAGCTTGCAGGCAACTGCAAGTCCAGATAAATGATTATCACCGCTTTTGCGGGACAGAACTCGGCTTATTGATTGCTCATACCTTTGTAAAAAATACTGCCGAACAGGCAGTTTTTTTATTTGCTGTAATAATTCATTCACTATAAATTAAACTAAAGAAGGAGATCTCTGCCTGTGGATATTAATGAAATGCAGTCATTGCTGCAGCGCAAATTGAAACCTCAGCGTTACGCTCACAGCCTCGGCGTTATGGATACGGCTGTAATCCTCGCCAACCGCTACGGAGCAGATCCCGAGCAGGCTATGCTCGCCGGACTTCTGCACGACTGTGCCCGCGAATTTGAAACGAAAAATCTCATCGCTGAATCGGAAAAACGCCATCTGTACATAACGGATATCGACCGTCAGCTCCCCATCCTTATGCACGCTCCGCTCGGCACTGCCATAGCCAAGGAAGAATACGGCGTTCACGACACGGCTGTCTTAAAGGCAATTGCCTCGCACACTGTCGGCGGCGCGAATATGTCCAAGCTCGACAAGATCGTCTACCTTGCCGACATGATAGAGCCGCACCGCGATTTTGACGGCGTGGACAAGCTGCGCACCATGGCAATGGAAGAACCCTTGGACGATGTCATGATAAAGGCATTTGACCAGTCGATTCTGTTCATAATGCGCAAAGGCCATACAATTCATCCGTACACGGTGGCTGCGCGCAATGAAATCCTGTTAAGAAGAGATCTCTGATGCCCGTAAGACCTACCAATTCCGGCAGGCATGCCAGATCGCAGAAAAAGACGGATGCAAGACATAAAAAACCGCTGATCAGGCGCGTAAAGTTCGGGCGGCTGCTGCTCGTCCTGACGGCTTTTGTAATTCTGGCCTACGGTGCGTTTGTAGCCTTAAGTGCCCTCTACGACTGGGGCTATGTAAAAGTGAAGGAAGGGCTGCCCGAAAAGCCCACCATCGCGCCGCAGTTTGAAGATGCGCGGTTTGACAAATACACCAACATCCTCTTCATCGGCATAGATGACCAGCCCATCCAAGGCGTGGGCGAAGCCGGCCGCTACGCCGATGCCGTCATGCTGCTGACGCTCAATCACGAGACGAATGAAATCAATATTCTGGCACTGCCGCGCAGCATTAAGATCGATATTCCCGGCAGAAAAGAGCCTGATTACCTGAGCTTTTCCTATTACTACGGCGGCTCTCTGCTGACCGTGGACAGCGTATCGCAGCTATTGCAGATACCCATTACGCAGTACGTCGCCATCGACCGCAAGACGCTAAGCCAGCTGATCGACGCAGTAGGCGGCATCAACCTCTACGTGCAGGACGATATGAATTACGATGACCCGGCAGGCGGCACTTCCATTCATCTGTCCAAAGGCTACCAGCATTTGAACGGCGATATGGCACAGCAGTATTTGCGCTACCGCTCCGACGACCTCGGCGATATCGGCAGGATACAGCGTCAGCAGAAATTCGCCAAGGCACTGTTTGATAAATTGATGAGCTGGGAAACCATTCCCGCGCTGCCCTCGATAGTGCACATCTTCAACAACAATATGGAGACGAATATCAACTTGCTCGACATCTCTAGCTTAGTCGAGATATTCGATACACTGCGCACCAGCGATGTTCAGCTAAAGATGCTGCCGGGCAATCTCTCGCCTAGCGGTGAATGGATACCTGATAAATCGCGCGTCGAACAGGATATGAACGAATTATTTCAATGATGTGATATAATGTAATTATAATGATATAAATTGAAAGGAAAGTGATTTAATGACACAAACAGCTAAAGACAGAAGCCAGCTAATAGCCAAAGCAGCCAGCGACAAAAAAGCACTGGACATCATGATCCTAGATATGAAGGAATTGACGACCGCTACGGATTACTTCATCGTCTGCAGTGCCACGACCGCGACGCAGGTACGCTCCATCGCCGACAACATCGAAGAAGAAATGGACAAGGCGGGCGAATCGTTCCTGCACAAAGAAGGCTACCGCAATGCTGAATGGGTGCTTATCGACTACGGCGACTGCGTAGCGCATATCTTCACGGAAGAAGCGCGCCGCTTTTACGGCTTGGAACACCTCTGGGGCGAAGCACCTTCCGTGGAATACACCGATTGAGGCTGCTTGAGGTTAAATAAGAGATGCAAAAGATGAAAATGCAATATCAGCCCAGCACAGTGGCTGAACTCACCGTAGTGCGCCAGAGCGATATAGGTGCATTTCTCGATGCCCATACGGGCGACACGAAGGACGATATACTGCTGCACAAGCTCCAGCAGACAGAGCCGGTCAAGATAGGCGAAAAAGTAAAAGTCTTTCTCTACAAAGACCCGCACGGCAGGCTGACGGCAAGCATGAGAGTGCCCAAGATGCGCGAAGGCCAGATAGCGCGGCTGAAGGTCATCAACACGAGCCGCGACGGAGCGTTCCTCGACGTGGGAGCAGAGCGCGGCATCTTCATGCCGTATGCCGGTATGCGCGGCAAATTGCAGATAGGCGAAATCGTCTGGGCGAAGCTCTACACCGACAAATCGGGCAGGCTCGCCATGACCATGGAAGTCGAAGACGAACTGCGCCGCGCCTCCAAGCCGGCGGAAAATCTCAAGGTCGGCAGCACGGTCTCCGGCTCCGTCTACAACATGACGGAAGCGGGAGCCTTCATCTTCACCGATGAACGCTGCATAGCCTTTCTGCCTACCGATGAAATGACTGAACACCTGCGCGTCGGTCAGACGCTCAAAGCTCGCGTTACCTACCTGCGCGACGACGGCAGAATCAACGTCTCCATGCGCCCTGTAAAGGAAAAGGCGATCAACATCGACGCGCAGATGCTGCTGGAAACACTGACGGCACGCGGCGGCAAAATGCCCTACTGCGATGACACCTCGTCAGAAGTCATCCGCGAGCGGTTCGGCATCAGCAAATCAGCTTTTAAGCGAGCATTAGGTCATTTAATGAAAGAAGGCAAAGCCGAACAGAAAGACGGCTGGACGTATTTAAAATAAATTATTCAAGCTATCCCTTGGCTGTATTTCCAACGGATAGCTTTTTTAAGGAATAAAAAATTTTTAGAGGGGAGCTGAGGATTTGCTTACCATTAGAGAGTATAAAAAAGTGAGCTCTCTGGAAGAGGCTTATACCTTAAATCAAAAAAAGATGAACCGGATCATCGGCGGTATGCTCTGGCTAAAGATGCAGTCGGGCAATGTGGGCACGGCAATCGACCTGTCAGGGCTGGGGCTTGACAAAATCGAGGAAACGGACGAACAGTTTTCCGTCGGTGCAATGGCTGTGCTGCGCGATCTGGAACATCATGAAGGACTGAACAATTATACGGACGGTGCAGTGCGCGAAGCCGTGCGCCACATCGTGGGCGTGCAGTTCCGCAACCTCGCCACGGTCGGCGGCAGCATTTTCGGACGGTACGGCTTTTCTGACGTGCTGACGGTGTTCATGGCGATGGATTCGTACGTAGAGCTTTATAAAGCAGGCGTTGTACCGCTGGCTGAATTTGCCAAGATGCCTTACGACAATGATGTATTAGTCCGCCTTATCGTCAAAAAACAGCCGCTGAAGATGGCGTATTTTTCCCACCGCATGACGAAGACGGATTTTCCCGTATTGGCGGCAGCCGTATCGCAGCTGGACGGGAAATGGCGTGCCGTGCTCGGTGCCACGCCGCACAGGGCAGCTGTAATTCATGATGCAGATGATATTTTAGAAAATTCACTTACAACTGATAGTATCGAAGCATTTGCACGTTATGCCGCTGACAAAGGGCGTTTCGATACGAATATCAGAGGTTCTGAAAAATACCGCCGCCATCTGGCAGGCGTGCTAATAAGACGCGCCCTGCAGCAGATAGCGAGCCGAAAGGAGATTGAGGCATGATTCTGAACACTTGGCTAAACGGCGAAAAAATCAGTGCTGAAATCGCCGCTGATACGCTGCTTATAGATTTTGTGCGCAGCCATGGCTGCATGAGCGTAAAGCGCGGCTGCGACACATCCAACTGCGGCCTTTGCACCGTATTCATCGACGATGTGCCTGTATTGTCATGCTCCATGCTGGCGGCGCGCGCTGAAGGCAGAAAAATAACGACATTGGAAGGCCTGCAGGAAGAAGCAGCGGATTTCGGCGCGTTCATCGCCCGCCAGGGAGCAGAGCAGTGCGGCTTTTGCAATCCGGGCTTGATAATGAACGCCATCGCGCTGTTCCGCGAAAATCCCGACCCCACCGATGAAGAAATTCTCGAATACTTGGCGGGCAATCTCTGCCGCTGCTCCGGCTATGAAGGCCAGCTGCGCGGCATACGTGCTTTTTTGGACTATAAAAACAAGCTGAGCGGTGTAGAGGAGGCAAAAGCATGAGCGGATTTAAAGCAAAATACATCAACCAGCCGGTCATGAAATCGGATGCGATGGCACTCGTTACCGGCAAGCCGGTCTACCTCGACGATATCGCGCCGAAGGACTGCCTCATCGTCAAAGTGCTCCGCAGCCCTCATGCCAATGCCATGATAGAGAGCATAAACACGAAGCCGGCGAGCCGCATTCCCGGCATTGAAGGCATTTACACTTGGCAGGACGTGTCGCCCAAGCGGTTCACGATGGCAGGCCAGACTTACCCCGAGCCAAGCCCGTACGACAGGCTCATACTCGATCAGCACGTGCGCTACGTGGGCGATCCCGTGGCGATCGTGGCAGGAAAAACGGAGCAGGCAGTCGACAAGGCACTCAAAGTCTTAAAAGTAAAATACAAAGTGCTGCCGGCATTATTAGACCCGCGTGAGGCAAAGGACAGCGAAATTCTCGTGCACCCGGAAGACAGCTGGCGTTCACTCGTGCCTGTCGGCGCGGACAACAAGCGAAATCTCGTCGCTTCCGGCTCGGAAGGCAAAGGCGATGTCGAAGCTGTGCTGGCGCAGTGCGATGAAGTCGTAGAGCATACGTACTATACGAAAGCGTGCCAGCAGGCTATGATGGAACCATTCTGCACTTACTGCTACATGGATACGTACAGCCGCTTAAACATCGTCAGCTCCACCCAGATAGTCTACCACGTGCGCCGTATCATCGCCCACGCGCTCGACATCTCCCCGTCTAAGATACGCGTTACCAAACCGCGCATCGGCGGCGGCTTCGGGGCAAAGCAGACAGTAGTAGCGGAAGTATTTCCCGCTTTTGTAACGTACAAGACGGGCAAACCGTCCAAGATGGTATTCACGCGCGAAGAATGTCAGATCGCCTCCAGCCCGCGCCATCAGATGCAGGTCAGCGTGCGCATCGGAGCGATGAAATCCGGCAAGATAGAAGCTATTTCCGTCTACACCCTGTCCAACAGCGGAGCTTACGGCGAGCACGGCCCGACGACGGTGGGCTTGTCAGGGCATAAGTCGATACCGCTCTACCGCGATTTAAAGGCGTTTAAGTTCGCCTACGACGTGGTCTACACCAACCGCATGAGTGCTGGAGCATACCGCGGCTACGGAGCGACGCAGGGACTGTTCGCCGTGGAATCGGCAGTCAATGAACTGGCGGCAAAACTCCGCATCGATCCCGTAGAGCTGCGCCGCATGAACATGGTGCGCGAGGGCGAGGTAATGCCCGCTTACTACGGCGAGAAAAACACGAGCTGCACACTCGACAAATGCCTCGACCGCTGCGCTGAGATGATCGGCTGGAAGGACAAATACCCCGCACGCGACATGGGAGGCGGCAAAGTCCGCAGCGTCGGCATGGCTCTCGCTATGCAGGGTTCAGGCATCTCCGGTGTCGATGTGGGCTCTGCTTCCATCAAGCTCAATGATGAAGGAATGTACACGCTGTCCTTCAGCTCCGCCGACATGGGCACGGGCTGCGATACCATTCTGGCTCAGATAGCCGCTGAAGTGCTGCTGTGCCCCATGGAAAACATCTCCGTCATCGCCGCCGATACCGATGCCACGCCGTACGATTCCGGCTCTTACGCCTCCAGCACGACGTACGTAACGGGCAAGGCAGTGGAAAAAACGGCTCTTGCCCTGATCGGCAAGATAAAAGCCTTTGCCGCTGATAAGCTGGGCTGCAAGGCAGAAGAACTCGACTTCGACGGAAAGCAGGCCGTAGAGCCTAAGACCGGCAAGAGCATGACCCTAGCCGATATCGCCACCGCTTCCATGTGCGGCAGTACCCAGGCTTTGCAGGCAACGATTACCAACACCATGCCCACTTCCCCGCCTCCTTTTATGGCAGGCATGGTAGAAATAGAACTCGATAAAGAAACAGGCCACGTCGAAATACTCGACTACTGCGCCGTCGTCGACTGTGGCACGCCTATCAATGCCAACCTGGCGCGTGTGCAGACAGAAGGCGGCATAGTGCAGGGCATCGGCATGGCACTGTACGAAGATGTAACGTACAACAGCAAAGGCGTGCTTGTGGAAAACTCCCTAATGCAGTACAAGATACCCACGCGCCTCGACATGGGAAAACTGCGCGTGGAATTTGCCGGCAGCTATGAACCGTCCGGCCCGTTCGGCGCGAAGTCCATCGGCGAAATCGTCATCAACACGCCCTCGCCGGCACTGGCGCACGCCATCTATAACGCCACCGGCGTATGGTTCAGGGAACTCCCCATAACGAGCGAAAAAATCGCCATGGCGATGATATGATTTTTTAAATTTATTTTTGCAGATATATTTCAGCCAAATATCGGCAGAGCGGTGGATATCATAAAGATAACGCATCATCCCTGCTCTGCCTGCAAAAATATTTCAGATTTCTTCATTAATACAATAGCTTATAAATTAGATTTATTAATTTATTGAAAATTATTATTTGAAAGATTAATTTAACTGTGGTATGATTAGTCTGTTTATTTA
>CATYZV010000093.1 GCA_958415865.1 uncultured Selenomonadaceae bacterium | reverse complement strand
GAACATAGATACTGCTTTATTTAATTTATTTATTCTGCAAGCCCAATCCGCTTATCCACTGTGCCACTGCACCGGAACTGCTGTTCACGGAGCGGCCGTTCACCTGATAGCCTTCTAATATATCGGCATCGGGGCAGAGCTCTTTGAGCGTTTCGACGCTGTTGCCGAATCCACCCCCTCCGTTGGTGCAGAAGGGTATAACTTTCTTGCCGCTAAAATCGTACTGTTCGAGAAACGTTCTGACGACGTGCGGCATATCGCTGCCCCAGTTAGGGTAGCCGATGAATACGACATCATAGTCCGCCATGTTATCAACTTTGTCCGCGATGGCAGGGCGGGCATTTTCGGCGCGTTCGCGGCGGAAGCGTTCCACCGTCTGGTTGTAGTCCGTCGGATACGGGTCCTGCGGCACTATTTCAAACAGGTCGCCGCCTGTCTGCTGCTGTATGATATTCGCCAGTTCGCGTGTATTGCCGCTGCGCGAGAAATACGCTACAAGAATCTTGTGCCCTCCGGCAGATTCATTGATTGTGCTTTCTGTATTCGAGCTGACGGGAGAAACCTCGCTGCTCGACGGTGCTGTGGCAGATGAACTGCTGTTTTGTGCCGTGCCGCTGCTGCACGCCGTTATCAATAACGTCATCATCATTCCTAGTAAAATGAGTAATTTTTTCTTCATAATAAAAATCCTTTCTATAAATTTAAAATTTCAGCTCAAATATTATCTGTAGCTTTTAATTCTTCTTTAAGCTCATCTTCATTTTTATTCCGTTCTGCCCGCAAAAGCAAAGTCAAGACACAGGCAATAAAGACAAGGACAGCATAGCTGATGCCGATCTCATAGAGATTGAATCCTCCGCCGAGTCTGCTGACGATGAGATTGGGCACTGCCGCTCCGCTGTAGGAGATGATGTAGATAGTGGAGAGCACACCGGCGCGCTGAGCGGGAGTTATCTGCGTGAGAATTTCATGCAGCGTGCCTGTATAAGCCATGCCCCAGCAAATGCCGCAAAATGCACTGCTCAATAGAAAAGCGATGACCATGCCGCTGCCTAAAGAAAATACCATCGCGGCAGTACTGATACAAAAGCCTATCATGCCTAGCTTCTGTGCCTGTGGCGAAGATATTTTCCCGGCGGCTGTGCTGCCGATGACGTTAGGTGCCTGAAGGCAAGAGAACACAGCGGCGGCTATCAGCAGGCTATTTGTGCCGAGCTGTTCAGCGGCAATCGGAGCGGAAAATGCCTGATAGAATCCGCCTATTGCCCAAGTACCTACAAATACAGCACTTGCCGCCGGTAAAAGGCGGCGGATATTTTTTGGTGCGCTGATTTGAGGCAAAAGGGAATGCAGTGCACCGGGCGCAGCTTTGGACGTTTCTCTGCCCAAAATGATGAGTATAGCACAGAGCATCATAAGAGCTAAAATAATGATGTATATGAGGGACATGGACGAGCCGTATTGAATGAGCGCGGCCGAAGCAAAAGGACCGGCTGCCAAGCCTACCATCGGAGCACTCGTCGCGGCTGCCGCTGCCGTTTTGCCCTTGGCGAGGTCAGCAATATACGCACTGATGCAGGCAGAGCCAAGGCCGCACGACAGCCCCTGCACGAATCTGCCCAAGAGAAAAGTCTCTGACTGCTCCATGAATACGAACAGCAGGCAGCCGGCAGAAGCTAGCATCAACGATGCGATGATAACCGGCTTTCTGCCGCGAAAATCGGACAGCCTAGCGAGAAACAATAGAGCGATGACCGTGCCGACGAAGTAAAGCACTGAGGATAGAGACAGGTCGGCGTGCGTCATATTCATCTGCTGCTGATAGACAGCGTAGATGGGAATAGGTGCTGCCGATGCCGCATAGACAGCGGCAAAGGAACAGACAGCTCCGACAAAGCCGATATTTGAAGATGATTTCAAGCTGATACACCCCTTTTATATAAAAATTAGATAACCCTGAACTGCCGCCATTTATTGCGGCGGAAGCGGTACCAGAAGACCACGCCGCGCACTGCCCAGTCGAGGCACATGGCGCAGGCGATGCCGACCACGCCCATATCGAGCACGATGCCGAAGTAGACGGAAAAAACAAGGCGCACGACCAGCGTAGTGAATAGCGATGTATACGTCGTAAAGCGCACATCACCCGTGGCGCGCAGTCCTTTGCCCAATGGATCGGCGAAGGGGAAGGCAAAAGCGTTGAAGATATTGTGGATCAGCACGAGTAAAATGACGAGGTCTTTCGTCTCGTCGGGCAGGTCGTACAGGTTCATCAAAAGCGGCGTTATGATGAAGATCAGCCCGTTCCAGGCGACAGCAAAGATTATGGTGATGCGCGTGAGCTTTTTGAAATACGTCTCAGCCGCGGCGACATCGCCCGCCCCCATGCACTGGCCGATGACAGTGATGAACACCGGTCCCATCGTAACGCAGACAAGAGAAGCCAGGCTCCAGATACTCTGCGCCACGCCGTTTGCCGCTATCTGATACGTGCCGAACAGAGCGACGACGCTGCTCAGTGCTACTTTTACCAGCTGGAAGATACCGCTTTCAATGCCGTTAGGCACGGCGATATTCAAAATAATGCGCAGCAATTTCTTATTCCATTGAAAAATCCACTGCACGCGGTAACGCACGGGATTGTATTTTGAAAAACACAAGACGGTGATGGCGAGAGCAGAAAAGCTCCTTGCTGCCAAGGATGAATAGGCAACGCCTTCCACGCCGGCGTTGAGGACGAACACGCTGAGCAGATTGCCCGCCACGTTTATTATATTGGCGATGATCGAGATGTACATGGTAGCACTCGTCCTGCCGAAGCTGCGGTACAGTGCCGCACCGGCGTTGTAAATAGCCATAGCCGGATACGAATAAGCCGATATGCACAGGTACATCAGGCAGGCGTGCATTACATCGGGATCGACGCTGCCGAACAGCAGTTTCAAAAGAGGCTTATCCACGAGCAGCACGAAGCCTGCCGCCAGCACGGAAAAGACGATGGAAGCCGTCAAGAGCTGGCTCGCCGATTCGCCGGCGCGGTCGGCGGCTTTTCTGCCGATGTACTGGCTGATGACGACCGCACCGCCCGATGAAAGAGCCGTGAACAGGTAGATGAATATGGTATTGAACGCATTGACGAGCGACACGCCTGACACCGCCGCCTCGCTGATGAAGCTCACAGTACACGTATCGGCGATGCCCACGAGTATTAAAAGCAGCTGCTCCATAAACAGCGGCGCGATCAGATTCTTCAAATCTCTATTGGAAAACAACAGATTACCTCCTTGCAATCGGAATATTGCCAAGTCCCCTAGATGATTTTGACAAATAATTTCTCTTTTGTGCTAAAATACAGATATAATGGTGTAATAATTGCAGATTATTTTGGATGAACCGGAGGAATACTTATGGAATTACGAGTGCTGCGCTATTTCCTGACCGTAGCGCAGGAAGGCAATATATCGCGTGCAGCCGAACAGCTGCATATCACCCAGCCGACGCTGAGCCGCCAGATGCAGCAGCTGGAAGACGAAATGGGAACGCTCTTATTTGACCGCGGTTCGCGGCGCATTACGCTGACAGAAAAGGGAATGCTATTGCGCCGCCGCGCTGAAGAAATAATCGCGCAGGTAGATAAGACGCGCGAAGAGATGCACGCCAGCGATGAAATCATCAACGGCACTATCTCCATCGGCTGCGGCGAAGTGCTCGCTGTGCAGCTTTTGGCAGAGATGCTCAAACATTTCAAGGATAAATACCCGGCGGTTACTTATAAAATAAAGACAGGCAATGCCGTAACCATTAGCGAACAGCTCAAAAACGGCTTGCTCGACTTCGGGCTGCTGCTTGAGCCGGCGGACATCTCCGATTTTGATTATCTGCGGCTGATGGTAAAAGAACGCTGGGTTGTAACGATGCGGACAGACGACCCCTTGGCAGATAAAAAATCCCTAACAGCTGAAGACCTTATCGGCAGAGATGTGATACTGCCCTGGCGCGCCGCTGTCAACCGCGAGCTGCGCAGCTGGTTCGGCAGCTGCTATGACAAGATACACCTTCAGATAAACTGCGACATGAGCACCAACGCTTTCATCATGGTGCAGAACAAAATGGGCATTTCCTTCAACATCGAAGGCTCCAAGCCGTATCTGAGCGGTAAAATATTCCGCCGCCTGCCGCTCTGCCCCGGTATCACCACGACGAACGTGCTATGCTGGAAAAAATACGAGCCTTTTTCAGCCGCGGCAAAAAAATTCATGGAATTTGCTCAGGCGTATTTAAAGGAAAACAACGACAGCATCAAAGCAAGGTATTACGACAACATCAAATAAACCTGCCTGCTGATTCGCGCAGATTCGGCAGCCGGGAATAGAGATATTCGCCGGGGCACGCCGTTTCATTGAAATCGCGGTGGCCCGCTACAATATCTTCTGACGGCTTTAAGCAGTACATCTGGCACAATATTCCCGTCAGTTTTGCCAGCGACTCCATCTGCGCATCCGAAGGCAGCTCCTCCGTGAAATCCCCGGCAAGGCAGATGCCGAGGCTCGTATTATTATATCTGTACGTGTGCGCCCCGGCATCTTCCAGCGGTCTGCCCGTTTCAATCAATCCGCTCTTGTGCACGTAAAAATGGTAGCCAATGCCCGACCAGCCGTTTTCATGGTGTACCCGATGGATATCAGCTGCCGTTACCTCGTCAGTAAAGCCGATGGCAGAATGATGAATTATGATGCGCTCCGTATCTGGGCGCAGCCGCAGGCGGTCAAAGCTGAAAGCATTCTCTGTAATGGGCAGCCCGGAGTTGTACAGTAGATAATTGTGCTCAGCAGCTGCCTCGGCAGGCTCACTGACTGCCTTCAAAGATCCGGGAAGAACCGCACTCAGTGCCGTCCCCAGCAGCAGCGTGCCGCCCCAGCGCAGTCCCTGCAAGATAAATTCACGCCTGTTCATAATAATCATCCTTTCTGCTGTATTTCAGCTGTACTTCAATCCGTCATCTCAGCATATACGCTTCTGCCGGCTAAATCCGATATGTAAGATGCTCCTTCCTGTACGGTGCCTATCTTCGTCAAGCCGTGTGTAAATTGACCGTCTCTATCGAATAAAACAATGCTGTTCCACGGTTTGTAATAGCACACATCACCGCGCTGCGGCACCATCCCCTGCAATTCATCAGCGGCAAGTTCTCCGTCGAGAATACTCATCTGACCGGCATCGCTATAATCCTGAAAAGAGAGTTCATCGGGTAAATGCGCAATCATACTCCGCGCTGTTTTATTATTATCTAAGCGGACGATAATATTTTTATCGTCAAAATGCAGCCTTATTAAATTCGGCATTTCCGGCCGAAACGGATCAGGCTGAATTTCTCCGTCTACTACGAGATAGCCGTTTTCCCATGACAAATGCCTCTGCGCACTGCATCCGGCAGCTATGAGCACTGTTATAAGCAGCGATAGACATATCAAAACAAATTTATCCACGAATTCAGACCCCTTTTCATCAGCTCTTATACATCAGAGCACAGACCGCAAATCACGATCTGTGCTCCTTTTATTTATTTTGAGTTGTACTGCTCATCCGTTACGGGTTCCATCCACGTTACATTCTTGCCGTCGCGAACCTCCGTGAAGGTCAGCTGCACGAGTTCTTCATCAGCAGAAGCACCGTGCCAGTGCTTCACGCCCGGCGGGCACCAAATGGTGTCGCCTTCATGTGCTACGGTCTTAGGTCCGTTCCAGACCTGCGTCCAAGCCGTGCCCTTCATGACCATCAGCCGCTGTCCGCCTGGATGCGTGTGCCAGTTGGAACGCGCCCCCGGAGCGAAATACACATAGCTGCCGGTGTAAGTCGTATCGTCAGTCAGGCCAAATACCGACTGATGATGCACTTCGCCGGTGAAGTTGGGCGAAGTCATGAGCTTTGGTGCCGTTTCATGCTCGATCACTTTTACATCGTCTTTGCTCTGCTGATATTCAGCCGCATCCGCACCGGACAGGCTGATGAACGGGATACAGACTGCGGCGAGAGCGCAGATTGCTTTTTTTATATTCATATCGTTACCTCTATACTTATTTCAAATACTGATGGAAGAAATCGGATAATTTATCTACGGCAGGATTTACATACTGCTCTCTATCGTAGAGGTCAATGTGCGTAGCACCGGGTATCACATAGAGTTCTTTCGGTTCCTTAGCCATTTTATAAGCATCTTCGCTGAGATACTTAGAAGCAGCGTTGCTGCCGACGATCATAAGCAGCGGGCGCGGGGAAATCCAGTCTACATGGTCAAATCCCGTATAGCCAAACATTCTGTCGAGGCTCGTGAAGCGGTAGATGTTTTCCGAGCGGGGATGCTGTCCGCGCGGCGTGCGGTAGTATTCGTAGTATTCGCGGAAAGCGTCGCTGTTCTTGCCCTGCGGAATTTCTTCCGGGCTATTCGGCACGTAGTGAATGTACTTGACCGGGCCGCCGTTGGCTTCAATCGTGCGCTGCTCGCCGATCTGGCGGAGCATTTCATTGCGGCTTTCATCCGTCATCGTGCCGCCCAGGCCTTCGCGGCGCGTCCTGCCGCTGTCCACTGCGCTGACCGTAGCCACTGCCTTGATGCGGGCTTCCGTTTCGGCAGCGTGTACAGTGTAGCCGCCGCCGGCGCAGATGCCGAGTGCGCCGATATTATCTCTATCGACGAATTTGCGCGTCGTCAGATAATCGACAGCAGAGCGTATGTCTTCAGTGCGCGATTCAGGATCTTCCAGATGGCGCGGCGTGCCTTCGCTTTCACCTTGGTAAGCAGCATCAAAAGCCAGCGTTACAAAACCCTTTTCCGCTAATTTCTGCGCGTAAATGCCTGCCGTCTGTTCCTTGACACCGCCGCCGGGATGAACGACTACAATGCTCTGATACTTATTATTTTCATTGAAATCCTTTGGCAGGTACATTTCCCCTGCCAGCTTGATATCATCGGTGGATTTATCAAACCAGACTTTTTCTTTTTCCACCCCGTTATCACCTACGGGTTCAGCTGCCGATGCCGTCATCTGCAAACCTGCCAGAGCGAGCATGGACACAATTGCCAGTGCTTTTAACCGCTTAAATGCTTTCATTAAAATCATGCCTCATTTCTAAATAAAGTTCACATCAAATCTGCTATAGCATCTTTACGGTTATTATTATATAGGGGTGTGA
>CATYZV010000092.1 GCA_958415865.1 uncultured Selenomonadaceae bacterium | reverse complement strand
TCATATTATCACTCCTAGAATTATTTATCTACAATATAACTTAATTCATAAGAATTTTTCATAAATGATATAAAAAATGCAGCAAAATAAAGTTATTATTTACCTTGCTGCAATTTTAATTAGATTATATAATGTAACTTATATTAATAACGATATAAAGCTATTAATCAATATTCTATTTTCACGATGCCGCCTTTTTTATACGCTTCTGTCGTAGCAAAGGCAATCTGCGTGGATTTCGTGCCGTCGTAGACGGTTACATCAGGTTTAACGCCTTTTTGCACGCAGTCGATGAAGTTTTCCATTTCCAGGCGGTAAGCATCAGCAAATCTTTCCGGGAAGCCGCTGACACATTCCTTTACTGCACCGTGCTTGTCGTAGATCATGCAGAGATTTTTTTCCGGGACGGGGCTGATGCGCAGCGTTCCTTCCGTGCCGACAATCTCCGTTTCTACATGGTAGCCATGCGCTGCTGTGCGGCCTACGTGTACGAAGCCGATCGCGCCGTTAGCGCATTTGTACGTAGCAGTTCCCGTTTCATCATCGCCGCAGGCCTTGAATTCAGGATGCTTGAACGTCGCTCCGAGTGCGTATACTTCCACAGGGTCAGAGCCAAGGAACCAGCGCATGAGGTCGATATCGTGAATAGCCATGTCGATAAAGATTCCGCCGGAGGTCGGTGCGAATTTGATCGCTCCCTGCACGAGTGCTTCCGGGTCGATGCCGGCTGCCTTTACCATGTAGGGCTTGCCGATCAAGCCTGCCTTTATCTTTTCCATCGCATAAGCGTACGACGGATCAAAGCGGCGCATGAAGCCCAAGAAGAAAGTCAATTCTGGATGGCGTTCCACAGCAGCTTCCGCCATCTTGCATTCTTCTACCGTAACGCCGAGAGGCTTGTCGGAGAACACGTGCTTGCCTGCATCGAGAGCCGCCGCGATCTGCCAGCAGTGCTCGCTGCTAGTCGTTACGATTGCCACTGCGTCGATATCTGCCTTGGCGAGCATTTCATTGTAATCGCTGTAAACATCCTGCACACCCAGTTCTTTTTTAGCAAATTCCAGTTCAGACGGAACGATGGAGCACGCCGCCGTAAGTTCTGCATTAGCGATTTTGAAAGCTAGATTTCTAGCGTGCCCCTTGCCCAGACGGCCTAATCCCGCAATACCGACTTTTACCTTTTTCACAATATATTCCTCCCAAATAAATAAAATACATACTGTTGTAATCTGTCTATCATTTTTTCTGTAAATTCATAATATCAGGAAATGTATTCTGCATCATCAGATAAAATTGCTCAAAAATATACATTTCTTGCTCTAATCTAATTAAAGACAAGAAATGTATATGCCTCATAACTTTTCTCCGCCTCTGCCTTTAGCAGACTCACGGAATTTCTTGGGTGTGATGCCAGCTGACTGCTTAAACGCCCGTATGAAATGCGAGGCACTTTGAAATCCCGTCATCTCGGCTATTTCTTCGACGCTGTAATACGTGTACACCAATAAATTTTTCGCCTTGTCCATGCGCAGTCTGTTCAAATAGACGTGCGGTGAAACCTGCATTAGACGCTTGAACAGCCGTGTAAAGTAAAACAGACTCAATCCCGTATGAGCTGCCACTTCCTGCACACTCATCGTCCGGCTGAAATTCTCTCCCATGTACTGTACAGCTTTTTCTACGAGCTCTTCAGCAGACGATTTTTGCAGCGAAGGCAGCGCAGCTAAGCGGCACATCATACTGTAAAGAGTTTCTGCTATCTGCCAGCTGCTGCCCTTCACCCGCAATAGCTCCATCACGCTGTCCACCTGAGGCAATACTTTCTTAGCAGAGAATGCCTCAAAGCAGCCTGTTTTATTATGAGAAAAAATATAATCCGCCAGCGGCTGCGCCGGCACTCCGTTAAAATGAAACCACTTTACCTCACAGCGGCTTTCCACCCAATAACGGTGAGGCTTTTTGCAGTCCAGCAGCACAAGTTCACCGCTCTTAGCCGTTATGTGCTCGCCTTCTATTTCAAGATGAAGTTCGCCTGATATGATATACTGTACCATAAAGGCATTCATATAGCTGCGCTTGATTTCATACGGTTTGTCCAGCAGATATACCGATCCCCACAATACGTACAATAGATTCTTTTTTGTAAATAAATCAGATGAAGCAAAATACATCGGCTCCAGCTGCATTACACCGGCTTCGCGCTTTGCCTTCATAAAACAAAATCCTTCCATAATCAGAATTTGATCATACATATCATACCAATTCCATACAACAAATACAAAGGACCGTTAATCATGTTTGACCACAGCAAAATAAATATAGGCATATCGCCCATCAACTGGACGAATGACGACCAGCCTGCACTGGGAAATGCCAACAACTTTGAACAGATACTGAGTGAAGCGGCACTAACAGGCTACGACGGCGTAGAAATAGGCGTTACCTTTCCGCAAGATACTGATAAGCTATTATATCACTTAAAGCTGCGCCATCTCAAAATCGCCGGTCAATGGCTCAGCATCTATCTTGCGACAATGCCGTTTGAATATACGGAAAAATTATTTGTCCGAGAGCTCACCCGGCTCAAAGCTCTGCATGCTGCCTGCATCAATGTATGTGAAATGAGCTACAATCTATTTCGCTCAGATAAATCCATGTTCACCGATAGAGCCACTCTATCCAATGAAGAATGGAAACGGCTCTGCGCGGGCTTGAATATGCTGGGGAAAACAGCAGGCAAAAGCGGCATAAAGCTCTGCTACCATCACCATATGAGCAGCGTCGTACAGACAGAAGAGGAAATAGCCTATCTATTGGCGCATACGAATCCCCGCTGGGTACACCTCTGCCTTGACACTTCCGATCTAATCTTAGCAGACATCGCACCCGTACCCTTCATCCAAAAATTTGGCAGGCGAATAGGGCACGTCCATCTAAAGGACCTCTATCCCGAAAAAATGCTCATCGCCAAGCGCAATGACTACAGTTTTCGCGATGCCGTCAAGGACAACTGCTTCACCGTCCCCGGAGAAGGAAGCGGCTGCATCGACTTCGCCGAAGTGTTCGCCTCACTCGATGATGCCGGCTACAATGGCTGGCTCATCGTAGACTGCGAGCAGAATCCTCAATCCTCCGGCCCATTTGAATACGCCCTAAAAGCACGCTACTACCTTTCGGCAATGCTGGACCTATGAAAAAAGCACCTGATACAGGTGCTCTTTCTTTTCGTCATATTTATTAGAGTTCAGCGTCTAACTTTGCTATCAGTGCAGGCAGCTCTTTTATATCGTCAATGGTGTATTCAGGCTGTTTTACCTCGCCAAAGCCGTAGCTGGCGTAGATCATCGGCACATCGGCAATACGGCACGCTTCGTAATCCCCCTGTATGTCGCCTACGTATATCGGATGAGCTATTTTATTGCGCTCTACGATAAGCTTTATATTTTCACCCTTTGGCAGCTCATTGTCGCCGTAGCACAGATGATCCTTTACTTTATCCAGCAGGCCCAAATGCTTCAGCGTCAGCTCTATATACCCCACTTGGCAGTTGCTAACGACGTATATATCGTGATTTTCTATTAATTTAAGCAGTGTTTCTTTTACCCCGTCATAGAATTTACCGGGGTGGTCTTTTAAATATTCATCCTCGTAATCGTAGCATTTAAAGCATACTCTTCTGCGTTCTGCTGCGTCGAGTGTCGGCAACATGGCAAGCCCTATCTCATCCATCGTCTTGCCGAACAAGCCCTTCAGTTTTGCCGCATCCAATCCGGCATCTATGCCCGTTTCAGCTTTAATAGCCCTGTTCCAGCTCTCCGCCACCGCATCAGTAGAATCCCATAAAGTTCCGTCGATATCGAATATAATGCTGTACATTTTTATTTCTCCTATCATTCGTATTCGTTTTCTCTATCTATTTTATGAAAAATTTCACCGTTTGACAACCAAAACATATTATTAGCTATCTCACAAATGTGATAGCAATATTTTTCAGCAGGGTATTGACAAACAAAATAAGAATCGTTATAGTATTAAGCAAGATAGTTCAAACTTTTCAAATGCAACGATCAGGAAAAGTAGATCTGTGATACCTCTCAGAGAGCTGCGGTACGGTGCGACGCAGCAGGCCGGCAGATTGAAATACACCTGTAAGCAGCAGGCTGAACACAAAAGTCAGTAGGCCGTGCCGGAACGCCACCGTTACCAGAGGCTAGGGTATGTCAGTACCTGAACAAAGCGGCTTGCCATATAAGCAAGTAGGGTGGTACCACGGGTTATAACAGCTCGTCCCTGTATAGGGACGGGCTTTTTTTGTATCCATTTTGACATACTAAATGAAAATCATCGACAAATTTTATTCGATTTAGGAGGAATTCTACCATGATCATCGTTATGAAACCGAAATCCACAGCCAGCGACCTCGAGGCAGTAAAAAATAAAATCAAGCGCGAAGGACTCGACTACCATTTATCGCAGGGCGAATCGCGCACCATCGTCGGTGTCATCGGCGATAAGAAAAAAATCGCGGGATTGCAGATGAACTCACTCTCCGGCGTAGAAAAAACTGTTTCAATCACTGAAAAATACAAACTCGTGAGCCGCGATTTTCATCCCGAAGACAGCGTGGTTGACATCGGCGGTGTCAAGATCGGCAGCGGCCACTTTGCTGTTATGGCAGGACCGTGCTCCGTAGAAAGCCGCGAACAGCTCTTAGAAGCTGCTAAAGCAGTCAAAGCAGCAGGTGCTCAAATCCTGCGCGGCGGTGCCTTCAAGCCTCGCACATCCCCTTATGATTTTCAGGGATTAGGCATTGAAGGGCTCAAGATGATGCGCAGCGTCGGCGATGAAACAGGCCTCAAGATAGTAACCGAAATCGTCAACATCAACGATCTCGATACCATCTGCCAATACGCTGATATGCTGCAGGTCGGTGCACGCAATATGCAGAACTTCCAGCTCTTAAAAGAAATAGGCCACACCCAAAAGCCCGTACTGCTCAAAAACGGCCTCTGCGCTACGGTCAGCGAATGGCTCAACGCTGCTGAATACATCGCCAGCGGCGGCAATTACAATATAGTGCTCTGCGAACGCGGCATCCGCACCACTGAAACCTTCACACGCAACACGCTCGACCTCAGTGCCGTAGCAGCCGTAAAAGAACTGTCCCACCTGCCCATCATCGCCGATCCCAGCCATGGCACAGGACGCTGGCAGATGGTGCAGCCGATGGCGCGTGCAGCCGTAGCCGTAGGTGCTGACGGGCTCATGATCGAAGTACATCCGCATCCCGAAGTAGCATTGAGCGACGGGGACCAGTCCCTCACTCCCAAGAATTTCCAAATCGTCATGGACGAAGTAAAACAGCTTTTATCATTGGCAGGTAAGACATTATGAGCAAATTAAATCTTGCCATACTCGGCGTAGGCCTCATCGGCGGCGCGTTCGGCATGGCTTTAAAAGACAAGCTCGGCGATGACATTCACATTACCGGCAATACGAGGACACAGGCTTCATTAGATAACGCTATCCGTCTGCACGCCATCGACTCAGGCTCGCTCGACCCGATAGAATGTGTAAAAGACGCCGACATCATCTACCTCAGCACTCCGGTACTCCAGATAGTGCCGCTCGTAGAAAAAATTCTGCCGCACCTGAAAAAAAATGCCATCATCACCGATGCCGGCAGTACAAAATCGTATATCGCTAAAAAAATCATGAGCCTGCTTCCGGAAAATATCTACTACGTAGCAGGCCATCCGATGACCGGCAGAGAAAAAAGCGGCGTTACAGCTGCCAACAAAGACCTCTTCCGCCACAAATGCTACGTCATCGTCAAAGACACCGGAGCACCAGAGGAAGTCGTCAACAAGATAATTGACCTCATAAAACTGACTGAGGCAAATATCACGACTTTGACACTTGAACAGCACGACCGCTGCGCTTCTATAATCAGCCATATTCCGCACATCACCGCCGCAGCTCTCGTCAACTTGCTCGACAAGAATCCCGCTGACCTCGAAGCCTGCATCACGCTCGCCGGCGGCGGCTTCAAAGATACGACGCGCATCGCCTCCTCCAACGCCGATATGTGGGCTGATATCTGCATCTCCAATTCCGAACCGATAATAGAGCACCTGTCTCAGCTCCAGGCAATACTCAGCAATGTCATAACCGCCATCGCCAAAAAAGACCGCGCAGCAATCCACGATTACTTCGTCGAATCCAAGACGCGCCGCGATATGATCCTCGAAGAAACGAAAGACAAGTACGACTTGATCTGATTATAATGCGCCAATGAACAAATACTATTTATCACTGATATCAGCAAGCGCACTCTGGGGCTTCCAGCCCGTCGCCATCAAATTCGTCGTCGCCGAAATGAACGTATCGACGATGATACCGATACGCTACCTGCTTTTAGGGCTGACACTGTTTTTAATTATGTACCTGCGCGGCGAACGCAGCTTTCTGCCTCCGAAAAAACACCTGCTGATGCTCATACTGATGGGCTTGACTGGCGTTACCATAAGCAACGGCGCGCAATTTGAAGGACTGAAATACTCCACCGTCGCCAACGCCACATTGATAAGTGCCGCCTGTCCCGCCATCACCGCACTATTAGCCGCCATCTTCATTCACGAGCGGCTGCTCCTGCGGCAGTGGATAGGCATAGCCGTATCAGTGAGCGGTGCACTCTATCTGATAAGCGGCGGCTCTTGGGAAACCATAGCCCACATCTCGTTCAACTTCGGCGACATACTATTCGTAATAGGCGAAGCAGGCTGGGCCGCCTGCTGCCTATTATCTTATCCCGTCATGAAAGAGATGAGCGTCCTAGCCGTAACCGCTTGGTATGGATTATTCGGAGCCGCCGGCACCGCAATTTACGGCTCCTTGACCGAAGGACTGATTCTTCCTATGCTCAGTCCCATCGGCTTCATCTCCTTCCTATTCGTAATATGGGGCGGCGGCGTTGCCGCCATGCTGCTCTGGAACATCGGCTTGAAGCACACCGGAGCCAGTACAGCCTCCATCTTCCTAAACCTCATGCCCATCGTCGGCATGATCAGCGCGGCATTGACCATCAATGAAATCATTTCATTTAAAGAAATCATCGGTGCAGTCGTCATCATCAGCGGAGTGTATATAACAACACAGTGAACATACTTACCATTTAACACCTACAGTATTGCCTCATCAGCAGCACGTTCAACATAGCTAAAAAAGGAGTTGTCA
>CATYZV010000091.1 GCA_958415865.1 uncultured Selenomonadaceae bacterium | reverse complement strand
GCCTTAGTATTATCTCCAATATATAAGTTAAATCACAAAATTATCATTTAGATGCGGCAATCCTTTTTCAACAGCTCTGTCAGCTTGGAAATCTCCTTGCCATATGCGCCCGACAGATCTTCTTTAAACCGCACCTGCGCAAAATCATCCCGGCGGCAGACACCGTCATTGGTGCTCGACAGAAATTCATCAATCGTATTGAACACCGTGAATTTATCTCGGTACGGCCTGCCGTCATACGAGCAGAAGCCGGCGCAGCTGCCGCATTCATTGCAGTAAGCGTCGATGTGGATGATCTGCCGCTTTGCCGATCTTTCCGCTGCTCCCGGCACTATGATATTGGCCCTATTGGGGCACACATTCACGCAGAGTCCGCAGGTACGGCAGTCGAACACCGGCAGTTTTTCAGTCTTTGACTTCTGCTTTAAGTTTTTCTTATCGTAATAAGCATCAGCCATCGCCGCTTCAGCTAACTTTGCTATATCACCTGCATCAGGCAATGCCGGATAATCCATTTGGGAGGCAAAAAGCTTGGCATAGCTGCTGAGGCTCTTGTAGCCGGACGGCTTTAAAAGAGCCGCTGCCATCGTCAGCGGGAAAATGCCGGCTACCAGCACTTGGCGCATATTGTGTGCATCCAGGCCGCCCGAAAAAGAAATCGGCAGTGCAGGGCAGCTCTTGCTGACCTTGGCCGCCGTGCTGATCGCCAGCAAAAACAGCGGCTTACCCGACAGATACATCTGCGCATCGGGCAGCATTCCCTTTGATTTAACGGGCAGCGTATTCGTCAATTTTACGCCGAAAAACTGTCCTAACTGCTGCGCCTGAGCCTGCAATCGCTTTATCATCGGCACGGCATCGTCAAACTGCAGATCTTCCGTAAACTGCTGCTCGATCAGCTCGATGTAGTCATAGCCTTTTTTCGAGAAAATATCCTGTACATTTTCATAGCCTAGCAGCGTCGGATTTAATTTAATGTATAAAGGCAGTTTCTTTTCCTTCATTAAATAAACAGCGATTTTTTCGATCTCGCCCGCCGGGCAGCCGTGCATCGTCGACAGCGTCAGCGAATCAGCTATTTTAGTGCCGATCGACTGTAGATCATCTTTGCCGAAATGCTCAAAGCTATTTAGATTTTTTTCTAAATAACCATAGCATTCCCGATAAGCAGCCGTATCCCCGGCATCTATCATCTGATCGATAAAATCATTGATTTTCGCGCTCTTAATTCCTGCCAAATCGTAGCCGACGCTCATATTGAAGCTGAAGCCGCCGGGATTGCCCAGGCCGAATTCCACCGCCATGAACTTGAGCAGAAAATACGCTTTGACGTACTCCTCAAATGCCTGCTGCACCGTCAGCTCCGTTGACCATTCGATGTTGTAGCACTCATCGGGCACGCTTATGCAGGGCTTGTTTACTTTTAAATCTTTTCCGTCGATGATCTGCACCGTCTTCAATTCAAAAAAACGCGCCCCCGCCGCATACGCCGCCGCTATATTCTGCGCCAGCTGCGTATGCGGGCCTGCCGCCGGTCCGAAGGGCATTTCTATATTCGCAAAATCATTTTTATAACAGCCGGCACTTATCTGCGCCGGCGGCGCGCCGAATACCGTATCGTACTGTTTCCGTTCAGCGATGATCTTCTCCAGCAATTCGCCAAACGGCACGGGCATCATTCTATCGCTCATATCAATCAGCTCAGGTCAATTTGCGCCAGAGCTGTTCACTTCCTTTCACACAGTCGGCGGTGATTCTTTCCGCATCAATGCCGCGCAGCTCTCTATTTTCCATCAGCAGCCTGCCGCTCGCCATAGTAGCTGTAACATCGCGGCCGCTAATACCGAACAGAATATGGCTGTAAATATTATCTTTGTTCAGCGGTGTCGGTGCATGGTAATCAACTACAATGATATCAGCCGCCGCACCCGCCTTGAGAATCCCTGTAGGCACAGAAAAGTGCCGATCGAGGATCTCTCTATTGCATTCAAACAGCATCTGCGGCACTTCCTTAAAGCCGGCCGCCGTATCGCGCATCTCATGCTTGTTGAGCAGCGCCGCCGCTTTAAGCGATTCCAGCATATCGTGCGTGTAAGCATCCGTGCCCAGCCCTACCGTTACGCCGTGCTTCATCATCGGCAGCACCGGCGGATAGCCGGCAGCGTTGTTCATATTCGATTCAGGATTGAACACAGCCGGCGTATTCGTCTGCACCATCAATTCCATCTCCGTGCCGCCGATGTGAATGCAGTGCGCCATCAGCGATTTTTTGCCCAGTATGCCGAATCGGGAAAAGCGCTCGATTATCGGCATACCGTGCTTTTCCATGCAGTCGGCTTCATCTATGCCGCCTTCTGCCACATGGACGTGAAAACCCGCGCTGCCCGCGTGCTCTGCCGCCAGTGCCAGCGTCGCATCGCTCAGCGTAAATGAAGCGTGCAGCCCCATCATGCCGTCAAGAAATTTGCTGTGCTTTGCTTCACTGATGAAGCGTTCATTTTCCAGCACGGCTTTTCTCGCCGCATCTTTGCCCATGCGGTCGGAAACCTCATAGCAGAGGCACGATTTTATATTGAACTGCTCAGCCGCCATGGCGATGGCCGACAGGCTGCCGCCGATCTCGCCGTAGCTGGCGTGATGGTCGATGACAGCAGTTACACCGTTTTTAACGCATTCCAGATAGACGAGCATAGCGCTCTTGTACGTCAGATCATTCGTCAATGCCGCGTCGAGCTTCCACCACAGCCGCTTTAAGATCGTCAGCAGATCCGCTCGCGGCGGCATATCTATAGCCATGCCCCGCGCCATTGCGCTGTATATATGCTCATGCGCATTTATAAAGCCCGGCATGATCAGCCCGCCTTTGGCATCCACGATACGCGCCGAAGCAAAATCGTACTGCCGCTTTAAATCCTCCGCTGCACCGCACGCCGCGATCTTATCACCTTCGACGACGGCCGCACCGCCTTTAATAATAGGACGGGCACTGTCGTGCGTTATGACAGTGCCGTTCGTAAATACAGTTAATTTATCCATAAGTGTTATTCTCTATTTTCAAAATGTTCATCTGCCTGATTCTACGGCATCCATAGCATCTTTTTCTTTTAACTCTACGCCGTCTTCCGGCTGAACATCGCTCTTTTTAACATCGGCGATTATCGGTGATTCTACATTTTTATTCAGCAGTGCATTTAAAATTATCGCCGTCAAGCTGCCGATCGTGATGCCGCTGTTGAAAATGATCTGCATAGCACCGGTCAAGTGGCTGTATATATTGGGCACAGCCATCGGCATGAGGCCCATGGCCAAGCTGACTCCGACGACCAGCATATTGAAATTGCCTTCAAAATTGACTCTGCTCAGCGTCTTGATGCCGTTGGCTGCGACCATGCCGAACATCGCCATTCCCGCGCCGCCCAGCACAGGAGCAGGAATGCAGGCTACGAGTGCAGCCAGTTTCGGGAACAGGCCCAGTGCTACCAGGATGATGCCTGAGCCGGCTACAACGAAGCGGCTCTTTACGCCCGTTAGGCCGATGAGGCCGATATTCTGAGCAAATGCAGTATAAGGAAAAGCGTTGAAGATGCCGCCGAGGAAACTGGACAGGCCGTCAGCGCGCAGTCCGCGGGTGAGCACATCTTTATTGATAGGCTTGCCGACGATTTCGCCCACAGCGATGAAATCGCCTGTCGTTTCAGTCATGACTACGAGCATTACAAGGATCATGGCTAGGATAGCAGCTACATCAAACGTAGGGAAGCCGAACATCATAGGCGTAGTGATGCCGAACCAGCCGGCATTGCCGATAGCGGAAAAATCAGTGCGTCCCAAAAACATAGAAACGATCGTGCCGATGATCAAGCCCAGCAGCACCGATACATTGCGGATGAAGCCGCTGAAGCAGCGGTAGAGCACGATGATGATAGCAAGAACGAACAAAGCCAAGAGCAGCGACGGTATATCGCCGAAATTTTCCGCTGCCGGATTGCCGCCGCCGGCCCATCTTACAGCTACAGGCAGCAGCGATATGCCGATGATCGTTATGACGCTGCCTGTAACGACAGGCGGAAAGAAGCGCAGCAGGCGGCTAAAAAACGGCGCGATAAAAAATACGAGCAGGCCGGAGATGATTACGGCACCGTAAATATCGGTGAGCCCGCCTTCCTTGCCGATCATGACCATCGGCGTAACGGCCGCAAAGGTAACGCCCTGCAGAATCGGCAGACGGCTGCCGATCTTGCACGGTCCCAAAGTCTGAATCAATGTCGCGATGCCGCAGGTAAATAAATCAGCATCGATCAGGTGAACGAGCTGTTCTGTCGTAAGACCCAGCGCATTGGCTAATATGAGCGGCACAGCTACTGCGCCGGCATACATTGCCAGCACGTGCTGCAAGCCGTAAAGAAATGTCTGCCCCAAAGGCAGCTTCTGGTCAACGGGATGTACTTTATTCATGGTAATTGCCCTCCTAATATGTACAATACACACAAGAAATAAAAAAAGAGCCTGCTCAAAGATGTGATACCGCATAAAGATCTCACAGCTTTGCACAGGCTTCCTTGCCTTGCTATCTCATTTTTTAGTATAATATCTCATTTTGATACAAAAGTCAATAAAATATTTTCCGCGACGATTCTCCCTGCCTAAAAAAGTTTTCATTTTACCGCTGCCGTCAGCATAAAGATGAGGGCATCATCAGCCCGTCTTTCTGAATATATACAGGGAGACAGCAGCCTGCATCATCATCAATACAACCAGCAGAATGAACACGCCTGTCAGGCTGACGGCGTGCGCGATGAAGCCCAGCACCGCCGGACCCAGTATGACACCCGTATAGCCTAGGCAGGTAACCGCCGTAACCGCCGAGCCTATAGGCATATCCTTCTGATGATTGAGCCGCGAATACAGTACGGGCACTACATTGGCACCGCCCAAGCCCAGCAGCAGAAACGGCACCATCATGAGGTAAAAGTCATCAGCTAGGACGATTAATAAAAAGCCCACGCCCATCAGCGCACTGCCCAAGATGACGATTTTTCGCTCGCCGAGAAGCTGCACCGCCTTGTCGCCGATCAAGCGTATGACCATCATAGCCACTGAAAAAACAGCGTATCCCAGCCCGGCAATCGACAGGTCCCAAGACTTGACCTCAGCCAAGAATACGCCGCTCCAGTCCATCACCGCACCTTCAGCCAGAAATGAAGTGCAGGCTATAACGCCGAACAGCACGACTATGCCTTTAGGCACGGCAATAGCCTTTTCATTGCTGCTGCCTTTATACGGCAGAAAGTACGGCGTAGACAGAGCCGTCAGCACCAGCAGTATCATGCAGTGAATCAAAGCTATCGAAAACACGCTGAAATCCAGCATGGCAAGCAGGCTGAACAGCCCCGCCCCGGCAAAGCCGCCGATGCTCCAAAAAGCGTGCATACTCGACATCATGCGCTTTTTAGCCAGCTTCTCCACCATCACGGCATTTATATTCATATTGACATCCGTCATGCCCATGAACGCACCCAGCACGCTCAAAAAAACAGCATAGCCCCAGATGGTCGGCAGGCACGACAATACTACTAAATCCAGAGCCATCACCGCCGACCCCGCCGCTATCACCTTACGGCAGCCAAATTTACGCCCCACTATGCCGGCTATCGGCATCATCACAAAAGCACTGACACCCACGCAGAGCAGCAGCATCCCCAGCACATCGGCCTCAATATTCAGCCTGTCTTTCACAATAGGAATCAGCGGTGCCCAAGTCGCTATTGCAAAGCCCGGCAGGAAAAAAGCCAGCCGCGCCGCATACTCCTCTTTTACTCCCACGCGAAAATTCATTGCCTCATCTCTTGCATTCACAAAATCTACCCTTTCTGCTTCATCTTTATATAATCTTAATGTCATTTTAGCAAAAAAATAAGGCTTTCACAAACATGATGTCTATGAAAGCCTCATTGATTAAGAAGTCAAGAGATTAAACTGTAGATTACATGATGGATTTGTAGATTTCAACGATTTCTTCTACGCTTACATCGCGCGGATTGCCCGGAGTGCAGGCATCAGCTTTAGCCGATTCAGCCAAGAACTGCAAGTCTTTTTCTTTTACGCCGAGTTCCGTCAATTTCTGCGGAATGCCTACGTCAATGCCGAGCTTTTCAACAGCAGCAATGCAGGCTTTCCGAGCATCGTCGAGGCTCATTGCGTCAACGCCTTCAACGCCCATAGCCTTAGCTACAGCACGGTATCTTTCGCCCGTTGCAGGAGCATTGAACTTGAGTACCGGAGTCAAAAGCACTGCACAAGCTACGCCGTGCGGAATATCGTATACAGCACTGAGCGGATGAGCCATGGAATGAACAATGCCGAGGCCTACATTGGAGAAGCCCATGCCGGCAATGTACTGGCCGAGTGCCATCTGAGCGCGGCCTTCCGGTTCACCCTTAACGGATTTGCGCAGGTATTTGGAGATGATTTCGATAGCTTTGAGGTGCATCATATCAGTCAGTTCCCAAGCACCTTTAGTGATGTAGCCTTCGATAGCATGAACGAGTGCATCCATGCCGGTAGCAGCGCAAAGTCTCGGAGGCATAGAAGCCGTCATATCCGGGTCGATAATAGCTACTACAGGGATATCATGCGGGTCAGTGCAGACGAATTTGCGGTTTCTTTCTTCATCCGTTACGACATAGTTGATCGTAACTTCAGCAGCCGTGCCGGAAGTAGTGGATACAGCGATGATAGGCATAGCCTTGTGCTTCGTAGCAGAAGCACCTTCCAGGCTGCGCACATCAGCAAATTCAGGGTTTTTCATGATGATGGCAATAGCCTTGCTCGTGTCGATGGAGCTGCCGCCGCCTACTGCTACTAATATATCAGCACCCGATTTTTTGCAGAAATCAACGCCGTCCGTAACGTTTTTTATCGTAGGATTCGGTTTGATTTTATCGTAGATTTCATAAGCAATGCCGGCTTCATCCAGTACATCGCATACTTTCGTAGCGACTTTGAATTTTAGCAGGTCTTTGTCCGTAACGAGCATGACTTTCTTCATGCCACGGTTCTTTACTTCATTGGCGATTTCCTTGATCGCACCTTTACCGAAATACGAAGTTTCATTCAAAATAGTTCTGCAAATCACAATGTAACCCTCCAGTTAATTTATATATATTTTTTATGTTTGTGTATTTTTTCACAAATGCAAATACAACATAACATAAATTAAATCAACATGATTCTATGTCATTATAAACTAAAAC
>CATYZV010000090.1 GCA_958415865.1 uncultured Selenomonadaceae bacterium | reverse complement strand
GGGTCGCCGGGGCCTACGCCGATGCCGTAAAAAGTTCCTGCCATTTGTAAAAATCCTCCTGCATAAATTTATTTTCATGAACTGATATATATAAACAGCAAATGTGCAAAACGCACAAAAAGGTATGCGGCAGAATTGCCACATACCTCAATGTCATTGCGCATGTCATCAGATATATAACAACTAAATTAACTTAATCATTGTACAATCTCAATTGATAATGCGTCAAGTATATGTCAGTATTTATCTTTCACAGAGAATTATTTATCTGCTTCCAAAGCTGCCCAGGATTCGTTTGCTCTCTGTACGAACAGGTCGCGGATCTGAGCATTTTCACCGATGCCGTGGATGTACGGAGTTACATTGAAGCCTTCCTTCTGGAGGATGGATTTATGGGAATCAGGTTCGTCGCCGGCCATGTCGTTGTTTGCATGGTCGCCTGCTACCATCATGATAGGCATCAGAGTGATGTTTTTAACGCCTTTAGCTTTGAGCTGAGGAATTACATCTTCAATGGAAGGCCAGCCTTCTACAGTGTAGATGAGAACTTTGCCGTCATACAGTTTGTTGAGGCGGTCCTGCATTACAGAATAGTAAGCATTGGACGGATCCGGAGTGCCGTGAGCCATGATCAGGACTGCATCTTTTTTGCCGAGTTTCGGGAACTGCTGGCCCATAGCCTGCATTGCAGCTTCAACATCGTCGCGCTGGTTTTCCTGGCCCATCCAGTACATCAGAGGAGTGCCCATCGTCATCTTCTTGAAGTCTTTTTTGTGCAGGTCATATACTGCAGTATCATAAGCGTATTCCATGCCGGGGATTACATCCAGAGTCGTCAGAGCAACGCGGGTATAGCCTTCAGCTTTGAGCTGATCGAGAGCTTCTTCAGGAGTAGGAATAGTAATGCCTTCGTTGGCTTTAATGCGGTCGATGATGATATGAGAAGTGAAAGCCGTTACGACTTTAACACCGGGATGAGCTGCTTCAATCTGTTTTACAGTAGCTTCAATGGTTTTTTCGCGGGTTTCTTTAAAAGTCGTACCAAAGCTCATTACAACAATAGCATCTTTGTTGGGAGCTTTCTGCAGTTCAGGATCCGTCGTATTGTATGTACGAACGCCGATTTCAGAAGCCTGCAAAAGTGCAGGGGTTGCATCTTTAACTTCAGGATTCAGGCTGTAGCCTGCGGTCGGAGTGAATGCAAAAGAAGTAGCGGAAACACCCATCAGTGCTGCACATGCCATGGAAGTAACTAACATTTTTTTCATCTTGGAATTCATATTATCGTTCCTCTCTGATTTAGATTTAAAGCCTAAAAATCTTTATTGCTAAATAAAAAACGAACCTTCTGCGCGCTTGAAAGTTCGTTTATGAGCAAAATAAAATCTCTGCACAATACTTATCATTGATACAGAGATAGGTTTACCTTTAATAAATCTCCTACCCATCTCTCGCAGGTTCAAACGGTGATTGTCAAACAGGCAGTTCTTCTGGCTCAAGTTCACAGCTCCTTCAAGCCTTCCCAAGAAAAACTCAGTGGCATAAGTTTGAAGTCGCTCCCTTTCACAGCGGCGGGACCGCAGCAGCTTTTACTGCTTTCTCTATTAAGTCCTTGCGGACACCTATTTCCCTTTATATTTAATTAAATTTTAATTTAAGACATTTCTAACGATACCATCATCTATTACTTTTGTCAATATATTCATTGCATTTTCTTATGCTAAATTAATACTGCAAATACTTATTGCGCCGCCGGAGTCTGTGCAGCAAAACCGAATTTTGTTATGCCGATGCCCTTAAATTTATCCAGCAGCTGCATTACCCTGCCGTAATCAACTGACTCATCAGCACGGATGACGACTGCTACATTAGGGTTTTGACTATACTGCTGAGCCGCCTGCGAAATCAGCCCCTGCTCATCAATCTGCTTATCTTCCAAATATAAGGTACCGTCGCCCGTCATGGTAACCAAGAGATTTACATTAGTCTGCATCTGGGTATTCTGCACTTTGGGCATGCTGACGGGCACGGTGCGCAGATCGACCATGTACAATGTGCTGAGCATAAAAAACACCAGCAGAAAAAACATGATATCTATCATAGGAATTATCATGACTTCCGGCTTGGAAAAAGAACGCCTGTCGCGGATGCGCATCACTTATCACCTCTGCCCAAAATCCCTTCAACGAGTGAAAAAGCCTGTTCCATATCAGTTACGATGTGGTCAATGCGCTGAATAAAGTACGAATGAATCGCCAATGATACAATAGCCACGCAAAGACCCGTAGCCGTAGCAATCAGAGCTTCACCCACGCCGCCCGTGATAGCGATCGCCTGGCCTTCCTGCAGATTGAAAATGCTGAAGGCAGATATCATGCCGGCTATCGTTCCTAAAAGCCCCAAAAGCGGTGCCATTGTAACGAGTACATTCAGATAATAAAGGCGTGTTCTAAAACGCGCTAAGCTAATACCCGACTGTATTTCCAGCATATTCATGACATTTATATTTTTATCATTCATCTTATCAAAAGCCAGTGCCAGCAGATTGGCAAGATCTCCCTTCCCGGAACGTGCCAATGCCTTTGCCTCATCTATTTTATGGTTGAGCATTAAATGATAAAACTGCTGAGCAAAACGCCTGCCTGAATCAGCCTTAGAAAAATAAATCGCGCGCTCTACGCCGATGGCAAGGATAAAAATTGAGCATAAAAGCAGCACGTACATGACGAAACCGCCTTTTTGAAAGTATTCTGCTCCCTGTACAAGCAAATCCATTTGTTATATTCCTCCAAATACTGCGAGATTCTTTCTATAATATATACACTAATCATACGCAGATTGATTTGCTCTGTCAAATGAAAAAGAAAACACAAAACCGGCATCAGCCAAATACAAGGCCGACACCGGTTAATTTTAAAAAGAAGCTTTCCCCCTCAGTGCTTTGCATTGAGGGAATCTATATTGACTATAGGAGGGGGAAAGAAGAGAGAGTCGTGATTATTTGAGCTTCCAAGCGATATCGGACAGCAGCAGATGATCCTGGAATGCGTCGAGGTCGAGATCTTTCGTGATGTGTACGAATTCAATGCCCATGATATTTGCCCAGTCGCGCAGCTGTTCAGCCGTAACAGTGTAGCTGATTACGCTGTGATGAGCACCGCCTGCGAGAATCCATGCAGCAGCAGAATCTTCGAGGTTCGGCATCGGTTTCCACATAACGCGTGCTACAGGGAGGTTAGGCATCGGCATAATAGGTTTAATGCACTGGATGTCGTTTACGATGAGGCGCATTCTGCCGCCCATGTCGATGAGAGTTGCCACGATAGCAGGACCTTCTTTGCCTTCAAATACGAGGCGTGCCGGAGCATCTTTGCCGCCGATGCCCAGATCGTGAACTTCGATTTTCGGAGTGCCGGCAGCCAAGCTCGGGCAAACTTCCAGCATATGAGCACCGAGTTCATAGCTGTCGCTGCCGTCTTTGCCGAAGTGGTAAGTGTAGTCTTCCAGCAGAGCCGTGCCTTTATCTACGCCCTGTGCCATAGCTTTCATTACAGCAGTCAGAGCGGAGGTTTTCCAGTCGCCTTCGGGACCAAAGCCGTATCCCTGGGAAGTCAGGTCCTGAGTTGCCAGGCCGGGCAGCTGTTTCATGCCATAGAGATCTTCAAATGTATTTACAAAGCCGTCAGCATCGTTATCTACGAGGAATTTCTTCATCGCGATTTCCATTCTCGCCTGATAGCGGACGGATTCGATGTTGTCGGTGTTCATTTCATATTTAGCTTCATATTCTTTCATCTGAGCATCGATCTGTTCTTCCGTAACAGCGTCGATGTATTTAACGAGGTCGCCTACAGCCCAGGTGTTTACGGACCAGCCGAATTTGATTTCAGCTTCTACTTTATCGCCTTCAGTTACAGCAACGCTGCGCATATTGTCGCCGAAACGTACGATTTTGAGATCGCGGCTTGCCAGAACGCCTGCTGCCGTGCGCATCCAAGTTGCGATTTTTTCCTGTACGGATTTTTCCTGCCAATAGCCTACAACCACTTTGCGGGCGAGGCGCATACGAGCACCTATGAAACCGTGTTCACGGTCGCCGTGAGCAGACTGATTGAGGTTCATAAAGTCCATATCAATGCCTTCATTGGGGATTTCACGATTGAACTGAGTGTGCAGATGCAGATACGGTTTCTGCAGTTTTTTCAAGCCGCGGATCCACATTTTGGACGGGGAGAACGTGTGCATCCAAGTGATGATGCCGGCGCATTTTTCATCGTAGTTAGCATCCATCACGAATCTATCGATGATTTCCGGCGTAGTGCCTACAACTTTAAATTCGATTTCAGCGGGCAGAGTTCCGGCAGCATTCAAGCCTTTTACCATTTCTTTAGCATCAGCTTCAACCTGTTTTAAAGTTTCAGGACCATAGAGGAACTGGCTGCCTACGATAAACCAAAATTTGTAATCTTGCAGTTTTTTCATTGAACACAACTTCTTTCTTTATAATAAATAAATTTAATACTCCGTTCAGCAAATATAAATATTAGAATTTATAAGAAAATTTATATTTATATTTGTCATACAACATGGTTATATTATAGCATAAATATAAAACAGATTTCAACACCTAAAGCGAAAAAAGTTTAGAAAATTTTTCTTTCTTTAATAATTAGAGCACTCGATTCATCTCTTTCAATCGGTATCATCTATGGATTAACGCATTCACTTCAATCAGATTTCGGATCAAAAATTTACCGCGATATTGATTTAATAGGCTTTTCCAAGGAGATACATAAGAATACTAAAAAATTTAAAATTATTTTAAATACCCTATTGTCAAATAGAAAATTTTGAAGTAAACTAATCCATGCAATCGGTCATACAACTTAGCGATTAAAAATCTTACTTGTATGATAGATACTACTTATCAGTTTATTCTAATATGTACAACTTATGCGCATTAGTACAGAAAAGCCATACTAGGCAAATTACAATCGAACTAATTATTCAAAATCAAGAGCAAAGGTAGGTTTCTATTAATGTCCACAGATGCAATTTTTCAATCAGACGCTTTACGCCACAGCAATCGTATGCGCCGCCTCGTATCATGCGCTGCCGGTATGGCAGGCTTGTTATTCGGTCTCGATATCGGTGTAATCGCCGGTGCACTGCCGTTTATCACTGACCAGTTCCAGCTGACCAGCAGCATGCAGGAATGGATCGTAAGCTCCATGATGTTTGGTGCAGCTCTCGGTTCCATCATCACTTTATGGATTTCCTCCAAACTAGGCCGTAAAAAATCCATTCTGACAGCAGGTCTCTTATTCATACTCGGCTGCTTCGGTTCTGCATTCGCTCCCAACTACGAAGTACTGCTCGTATCTCGTATCATCCTCGGCTTCTCCATCGGCGTTGCTTCTTACGTCGCTCCGCTGTACCTCTCGGAAATGTCCGAAAAGGAACACCGCGGCCGCTTGATCTCCATGTATCAGCTCATGATCAATTTCGGTATCGTAATCGCCTTCATCTCTGATACGGCACTTGCATCCACCGGCAGCTGGCGCATGATGCTCGGCATCATCAGCATTCCTGCCTTCCTGCTCGTACTCGCTGTATCCCGCCTGCCGGACAGCCCGCGCTGGCTCGCATCCAAAGGCTTCACTAAACAGGCTAAACTCGTACTCAATATGCTGCGCGGCGATGAAGCTAAAGCAGCAGCTGAACTCAACGATATCAATGAAAACCTCAAGATAAAGCAGGCCGGCTTCTCTCTGTTTAAGGCTAACAAAAACGTTCGCCGCGCCGTATTCTTAGGTATGCTGCTCCAGTTCATGCAGCAGTTCACCGGCCAGAACATCATCATGTACTACGCACCTAAAATCTTCAGCCTCGCCGGCTTTGAAAGCCACACTGACCAGATGTTCGCTACCATCTTAGACGGCATGACCTTCGTCGTATTCACCTGGATTTCCATGCAGTTCATCGACAAGACGGGCCGCAAGATCGCTCTCAAAATCGGTTTTGCTATCATGGCCTTCGCTCTCATCGTACTCGGCTGGTGCCTCATGCAGTTTGAAAGCGGCAACACCGCTCAGTGGATTTCCTACACTGCTGTAGGCATGACTATTCTCTCCATCGCCGGCTATGCTATGAGTGCCGCTCCTGTAATCTGGATCCTCTGCTCTGAAATTCAGCCGCTCAAGAGCCGCGACTTCGGTATTGCCTGCTCCACTACGACCAACTGGGTATCCAATATGATCATCGGTGCTACATTCCTCTCCCTGCTGGAAGGCATTGGTTCTGCTCAGACATTCTGGCTCTACGGTATCTTAAACGTAGTATTCATCTTCCTCACCATCTACATCGTACCTGAAACAAAAGGCGTTTCCCTCGAAAAAATCGAAAGCAACCTCATGGAAGGCAAAAAACTTCGCAATATCGGCTGCTAATGACATCATATATAGGCAGAAAGCATATACTTTCTGCCTATGATAAATCATCGTTCATAAAATTTTTCTGAAACCAAACGGAGGCAAATTTACATGCTCATCACAATAGGCCGTCAATACGGCGCAGGCGGACGTGAAGTCGCTGAAAAACTGGCAAAAGAACTCCAGCTGCCGCTCTATGACAGAAAACTCGTAGCCCTGATTGCCGAACATCTCGTAAAGGGATGTAAACTGGAAGACCTCAACCTCACTTACGCCAATCTCTACGGCGATGAATCACCGTACGAACACATCTTCGACAACGTGCTCAAAGACCAGGATATGCTGATGTTCCGCCCGCAGGCTGCAGCTATCCGTGCACTTGCAGACGCTCACGACTCCGGCATCTTCATCGGCCGCTGCGCAGACTACATCTTAAAAGACCGCGACGTAAAATCCTTCTTCATCGCAGCTGACGACGAATTCCGCGCTGAACGCGGCAAAGAAGTTTATCACAAGACGCTGAATGAATTGAAAAAAGAAGATAAAAAACGCGCAGAATTCTACAACTACTACAGCGAACGCACCTGGGGCGATCCTGCTGACTACGACCTCGTAATCAACACCGGCAGAACCGGCATTGACAAAGCTGTAGAAATCATCAAAAACTATGTAAGTGCCAAATAAGACCTGACATACACGGTAAAGGCAGCAGTTCAAAAAGCTGCTGCCTTTACTACATAGCAGAATATATTATGTGTATTATAACATCAATAAATTTTATTCCTATTCTTAAAAAAATTGCAATAATTCATCAAATGATATATAATAAAGACAACAAC
>CATYZV010000089.1 GCA_958415865.1 uncultured Selenomonadaceae bacterium | reverse complement strand
ATCTTTAATGAGGTGATCAGATGATAGATAAGGCTCTGATTGCAGCTATTCAGTACGGTATGCTGCTGTGTATCTGCGGCTTCGTCTTCACTACGGTGCGGTCGATGTTCAAGGATCTGCGCAGTGTGCGGGATGATTCGCCTGTGAAGAAGGAGACTTCGCTCAAGCAGGCTTCTCTGATCGTGCTGGAAGCGGCTGATTCTAAGCTTGCCAACAAGAGAATTTCGTTTTCTAGCCAGATTTCAATCGGGCGCGGCAAGGAGAACGATATCGTTCTGGATGATATATACGTATCTCATCATCATGCGGTCATCACTCCGGTTAGGAATCTCTACCAGATTGAGGACCTGCAGAGCCGCAATCACACTTATGTCAATGGAAGTGTTCTGCATGGCAGGACGTACCTGCAAAACGGTGATACCATTAAAATAGGCTGTGTTACATTTCGTTTTGAGAGGTGATATACATGATAGTTACTCATGCTACTGACATTGGCTGCGTTCGCACTACTAATGAAGACAGTTTTCTTTGCATTGAGCCGCATATATATGCGGTTGCAGATGGCATGGGTGGTCATGCGGCAGGGGAAATAGCGAGCCGTATGATGATTGATGCGATCAGGGGCTCTTTGGAGCATGAAAATCCTGATTATTGCTCGGAGGAGCGTTTAAAAAGCGTCGTGCTGGCGGCGAATCAGTCGATTATGAAGGCTTCGGCGGAGAATGCTGATTACAGCGGAATGGGCACGACGGTGAGCTTGTTTTACGTGCACTACGGCTATGCGACTTGGGCGCACGTCGGGGACAGCCGCATATACCTGTTGCGCGATGGGCAGATTCATCAGCTGACGACGGATCATTCACTGGTCAATGAGCTTTTGCAAAAGCAGCAGATAACGTCGCAGGAGGCGGAGAATTATCCGCATAAGAATATCCTGACGCGCGCTGTCGGTGTTTCGCCTACATTACAGGTGGATACGGGCTGGTGCGATATCCGAGAGCGCGATAAGTTTCTGCTCTGCTCTGACGGGCTGACGAATATGGTCAGTGATGAGTCCATCCGCGCTATCTGCTTTGGCAGCGAGCCGGGCGATAAGGCTCAAAGGCTTGTTAAGGCCGCTATAAAAGGCGGCGGCAGGGATAATGTAACTTGTATTTTAATAGAAATTTAAGGCGGGGTATCTGATTTAAATGGAAAAATCTTCTAGTGTACCGTATAAAGCGATGCTTCTGCCGATTGTTATGCTGTTTTTGGGAACAGGGCTGATGGATATAAAGCGCGGCGTGCAGATTACACCGGAAGAGTTCATACCGGCAGGCTGCATGGCGGCATTGTTCATCGCAGTTCAGCTCTTATGCGCTAAACTGCGCCCGCGTGCCGATCAGTATATGCTGTCGCTGGTGATTTTTTTGTCCAGCCTCAGTGCTGTCATGCTGCTGCGGCTAAAGCCAGAGCTGTTTTTGCATCAGCTGATGTGGATAGGGGCAGGCATGATGATATTCTTCGTCATTGTACTGATGTCGAATAGGATACTTGCTTTTCTCGATTATCCGTATCTACTGGGCATCGGCGCACTGCTCGTGATCTGTTCTGTGCTGATATTGGGCACGGATATCAATGGCAACCGCAACTGGATTATCATGGGACCTATTCAGGTGCAGCCGTCCGAGTTTGCCAAGCTCTTGATAATCGCGTTTTTGTCGTCGTTTTTATCGGAGAATAAAAACGTGCTGGTACTGCCGAGCCGCGGCTGGAAGTTCATCCATCTGCCGCCGTTCCGCTTTTTGGCTCCGCTGCTCTTGATATGGGGCGCATCGCTATTGATGTTCATCACACTGCGCGATCTGGGTTCGGCACTGCTGTTTTTCGGCATTGTAGTAATAATGACTTACGTTGCTACAGGCAAGAAATTATATGCTTTTTTGGCGGCACTGTTCTTTGCAGTATCGTCTTACGCCAGCTACCTGCTGTTTGAGCACGTGCGCGTGCGCGTCGCTATCTGGCTGCATCCGTGGGACGATCCGATGGGCACGGCTTATCAGATAGTGCAGTCGCTGTTCGCCTTTTCCTACGGCGGCGTATTCGGCACGGGCTACGGCAGCGGCTTTCCGGGGCTTATACCGGAAGTGCATACGGACTTCATCTTCGCCGCTATCGGCGAGGAATTCGGCTTGGTCGGCGTGTCTTTCCTGCTGATCATCTATCTATTGCTGTTTACGCGCGGCGTTAAGGCGGCACTTGCCATCAGCGATAACAAGCGCAAGCTCCTAGCTTTCGGGCTATCGATGACGCTGCTCTTGCAGACGTTCATAATCCTTGCCGGCGTTACGAAGCTCCTGCCGCTCACGGGCATAACGCTGCCGTTCGTAAGCTACGGCGGCAGTTCAATGGTCTCGTCATTCATTTCGCTGGGACTTTTGTACATCCTCAGCATGAAGGAGATATGATCGTGCCGAATAAGAATAATATCAATAAAAATATATACACAGTGGTAAAGATATTCGTCGTGCTGTTCGCTGTATTGTTCGTCAATCTAGCTTACATTCAGATTTACGAGGCAGAAGCACTGCTGAAAAATCCGCACAATGCCAATGTAGCACAGAAAGCGGCAGAGCTGGAGCGCGGCAAGATTTTCGACAGCGCGGGCGAAGTGCTTGCCGACAGTGAAAAAGACGGCGACGGCTTCAAGCGCGTCTATCCTTACGGAGCGGTATTTGCCGGACCGCTGGGCTACGTCAGCGAAAAGCTCGGCACTTCTGGCGTGGAAAGCACGCAGAATACGTACCTTGCCGGCAGCAATATGATGCTGCACGTACTCGGCCCGGTCGCTTCATTATTTGAACCGGAGCGCGGTGATGATGTTCATGTAACTCTGAGTGCCGCTTATCAGCAGGCGGCGTACGATGCTCTGGGCGAGAGAAAAGGCGCGGTCGTCATCTTGAACCGCCGCACGGGTGAAGTGCTCGCCATGGTCAGCCGTCCTTCCTACGATCCCAACGGCATTGATGCGAATTGGGATGCACTGCGCACCGATGAAAACAGCCCGCTGCTCAACCGCGCGGTGCAGGGGCTTTATCCGCCCGGCTCTACCATAAAGCCGATGATAGCTGACGGCGCACTCACAGAAGGCGTGGCTACGCCCGACACAGTGGTGAACTGCACGGGCGCACTCTACATCAACAGCAGCTATTCGCTCAGAGATGCAGGCGGCGAAGTGCACGGCCCTTTAAACATGGCACAGGCTATCGAAGAATCGTGCAACAGCTATTTCGGCACTATGGGACTGAAGCTCGGTGCAAACGGGCTGCAAAAGACGTTTGCCCGCTTTGGCTTTGAACAGGACCTCGACAGCGATTTTGACAGCACGAAGCCGCAGCTGCCGGATTACGGCAATCTCAGCGAAGGTGAAATAGCACAGGTGGGCATAGGCCAGTCGACACTGCTCGTAACGCCGCTGCGCATGGCGATGATGGCAGCGGCTATCGGCAATGACGGCGTTATGATGAAGCCGTTTTTAGTAAAGCAGATAACAGATCCCTCCGGCGCAGCTGTCGAATCGTATCAGCCGCAGCAGTGGCTGACAGTAACCTCGCCGGAAAATGCAAATCTGCTTTACAATGATATGAAAAATGTTATTATTGAAGGTACGGGAACGAGAGCTTCAGTGCCCGGTGTGGAAATGATAGGCAAGACCGGCACGGCGGAAAATTCCTCCGGACAGGACCACGCTTGGTTCATCGGCTGTGCCAATATGCCCGATGAAGATATCGCATTTGCCGTCATCGTAGAAAACAGCGGTTTCGGCGGGCTGGCAGCTGCTCCTGTCATCAATAGTATATTGACAAGCATTTTAGCGAAGGAAGGGAAGTAAATTGTCTACGCTTTTAAATAATCGATATGAACTGCTCGAACGTATCGGCGATGGCGGCATGGCAGAGGTCTATCGCGCTCACGATATTCAGCTCGATCGGTTCGTTGCTGTAAAAATTCTGCATCCACAGTTTACGAATGACGAATCTTTCGTGGAAAGATTCCGCCGCGAAGCAAAAGGCGCGGCAAGGCTGTCGCATCCCAACATCGTCAATATATACGATGTAGGCTGCAGCGACGGCAGGTACTACATCGTAATGGAATACATCAAAGGCGAAACGCTCAAGGAAAAAATCAAGCGCGAAGCACCTCTGCCGGTGGCTGAAGCATTGCAGATAATGGAGGAAATAGCCGAAGCACTGCAAAATGCCCATGCCAATCACCTCGTGCACTGCGACATAAAGCCGCACAACATACTGATAAGTGAAGAAGGCCATGTGAAGGTCGCTGACTTCGGCATAGCGAGAGCGACGACTTCCTCGACCGTTACCTACACCAGTTCTGTCGTCGGCTCCGTCCATTATTTTTCTCCGGAACAGGCAAAGGGCGAAACCATCAGCCCGAAATCTGATATCTATTCGCTCGGCGTGGTGATGTATGAAATGCTGACAGGAGATGTGCCCTTCAAAGGTGAAACTGCCGTCAGCATCGCCATCAAGCAGATACAGGAAACGCCGATACCGCCGCATGAGCTGCGCCCGGACATCCCGCCGCTCGTGGAAGCTATCGTGCTGCGTGCCATGGACAAAGACCCGGCAAAACGCTTTACGAGCACGGAGCTCATCCGCGAAATAGAAATAGCCAAGGCACGCCCGTTCACCCAGCCTGCTTCCATGCCGGCAAGCGATCCTTTCGCTACGCGCGTGCTGACGAATGAAGAAATGCAGCAGCTACAAAATGCCAAGGCAAAGCCGCAGCCTGCCGCAGCTCCTGCCGCGCCTCAGGATTATGAACAGGAACCGGAAGAAGAAACCGGCTCCGGCTTTTTCAGCAAGAAATTTTTATTTACTCTAGTGGGCATCCTCATTTTAGGGCTGTGCCTCGGTGCCTTTTTATCGTACGGCGATTTCTGGAGCACCAAGACAGTAACCGTCCCGAACGTAGTGGGCATGAGCCAAGCTCAGGCTGAAGAAACGCTGAAGGCAGAAAATCTGCGCGTTGAAGTAGCCGAAACGTTTGACGAAACGGTGGAAGCGGGCAAGGTAGCTTCGCAGACACCGGAGGCAGGCAAGACCGTCAAGGAAAACCGCCTCGTTACCATCTACATCAGCAAGGGCGGCGAGGAAATCACCATGCCTGACCTCACCGGCATGAGCCAGCAGGATGCTGAAGAACAGCTCAGCAAGCTGAAACTCAAGGTCGGCAAGCTCGTACTGGAATACTCCGACCAGCCTAAAGGCACTGTCTTAAAGCAGTCTATTGCCGCAAACAGCAAAACGACTAAAGGCAGCAGCGTCGACCTCACCGTCAGCAAGGGCAAGGAAGTAAAGAAAGTAACAGTGCCCGATGTCAGAGGCCAGTCGGTTGAAAATGCCAAGGCAATTTTATCCGGCATAGGCTTGAATGTATCTGCTTCCGCTTCGTCCGGCCAGGTTACGGCGCAGAGTATCCCTTCCGGCTCACAGGTAGACAGCGGCAGCAGCATTGAGCTGACCGTCAGCGACAGAGCCTCTTCCGTCAACTCCGACAGAAACGACAATGCCGGCGCATCGGATGCAAATAAAAACAACAGTAACAGCACAGGCAGCCAGAGCAACAGTCAGCCTGCTCAGCAGCTGCCCCAGAGAGAAAGAAATTGATTATTACAAGGAGGATAACATCACTTGAACGCTGTAATACTTTTATCCGGCGGTCTCGATTCCACCACCTGCATGGCGGTGGCTAAGAGTGAAGGCTATAAATTATATCCCATAAGTTTTAATTACCACCAGCGCAATAAAATAGAATTGGAAAGCGCGAAGCAGATAGCTGCTTTCTTCGGCGCGGAAAAACATCTGATAATCGACACGAATATGAATGCCATCGGCGGCTCGGCACTGACCGACAGCCATATCGAAGTGCCGGAAGGCGATGTAGACCGCAAAGGCGTGCCCGTTACGTACGTGCCCTCGCGCAATCTCATCTTCTTGAGCTACGCGCTCGGCTATGCTGAAGTAGTTAAAGCAGACGCTATTTTCATCGGTGTCAATGCTGTCGATTACTCCGGCTATCCCGACTGCCGCCCGCAGTTCATAGAAAAATTTCAGGAACTTGCCGATTATGCCTGCAAGACGACGGCAGTTGACGGCAAGAAGATAAAAATCGCTACGCCGCTGCAGAATCTGTCCAAAAAAGAAATAATACAGCTCGGCACGAAGCTCGGCGCACCGTACCACTTGACGCGCAGCTGCTACAACGGACGCGAAAAGGCGTGCGGCACCTGCGACAGCTGCAAACTGCGCCTCAGAGGCTTTGAAGAAGCAGGCGTAGAAGACCCCATCGCCTATGAACACGATGAAAACAAGCACCATGCTGTAAAAGGAGAGTGAGGCTTTGCAGGACGTTCAAAACCGCATTGACAAGCGCGGCATAGCCATTCAGCGCGTAGGAGTCAGCGAAGTCTGCCTGCCGCTCATGATCAAGAGCAGTGCGGCCAGCCAGCCGGTTACAGCGAAGATAAAATTCACCGTCGATCTGCCGATGGAATACAAAGGCACGCACATGAGCCGCTTTCAGGAGATACTGACAGGCTGGCAGGGCCGCATTATAGGCCAAAGCGAAATCTGCGGCATATTAGATGAAGCACTCGACCGCCTCGGAGCACATTCTGCTCACATCTCCATGCAGTTCAAGTACTTCATTGAAAAGACGGCACCCGTCAGCGGCAAAAAAGCACTGATGGACATCGACTGCAAGATCAGCGCGGCACGCACCAGAGGCGGCGGAATGCCGTTCACGCTCGCGCTCAAAGTGCCCGTAACTTCCCTCTGCCCCTGCAGTAAAGAGATATCTGCCTACGGCGCGCACAATCAGCGCAGCATCGTATCGGTAAAGCTCAATTACGACGGTGCACGGACGGTCAAAAATATCGAGGAAATCGTATCCTTGATCGAAGCACAGGCATCAAGCCCGCTGTATCCGCTGCTCAAGCGGCAGGATGAAAAATACGTAACGGAAAAAGCGTACGAAAATCCCAAATTTGTAGAGGACATCCTGCGCGACTGCGTATTGGCACTTAGAAAATCGGACGGCTTGAATTATTTCTCCGTGGAATGTGAGAATTTCGAGTCGATTCACAATCACAATGCCTACGCCAGCCATGTTGAATATCTGAAATAGAATTAAAAGACACCTGATGCCTATATTGAGCAGACAGGTGTCTTTTTATGCCTATTTATTATCAATCGTAAAATTTTCTTTACACAACAATGTACTG
>CATYZV010000088.1 GCA_958415865.1 uncultured Selenomonadaceae bacterium | reverse complement strand
AATATATGGAGTATCAGCTGAACAATAAATATTTGTATAAGACATTGCAGTTATTGGAGCTATATACGGACAAGATTTTTATTTACAGCCGTGAAGCTGCTAAGATTTATGTATATAAGGACAATTCCATAGCTGATTTTGCCGGCAGGAGTTTTTCGCTGACGGATTTCCGCCAAAAGTATGCCGCGTATGTGCAGCAGATAGATATGCTGCTCTGGCGCAAGTTCTTTTCGGCGGCATCGCTCAATGCGCCGCAGCAGGAAAAGCAAGGAGAAGTCTACTGCATACGAATGTCGGATGATGCGGACTGCAACGTGTATCAGGATTATGAGTTCAATTTTGATAAGTTCAATGAAGATACGATACTCATCAGCGGCAAGAAAAAGGAGCAATCCTGCGAAAAAATTGCCTTTACTCCGGTAAGGCGTGATATTGCCAAGGAAAGAGAGGTCATGGACTTTATAGATAAGGGCGGTTTTGGCCAAAAGAGCCGTGAGTGCCGCGCGCTCAACTACGTTACGCCGTGTGCGATTTCCGGCAGCCGCTGCCAGATGGAAAGTGCTCCTATCGCCTACTGCATTGTAAAAGTCATGCTGGACAAGCAGGGAGAGCCGTGCGACCTCGTATTCGTCTACGCCAATGCAGCTTATTCCAAGCTGGAGGGCTTCCGTCACGGTGAGCTTATCGGCAAGTCTTTTTATCAGCTGTTTGGAAATGCCGATAAGAAATGGCTCAAATATTACTACGATACGGCTTACAACGGCGTGCCGCATAAGCTCGATGAGTACAGCCCGGAATTTGACAAATATCTGCTGATCGGTACGCATCAGGTAACAAAGGGCTATTGCTCTAGTATTTTCTACGATGTAACGATGCAGAAAAAATTGGAGCTGGACTTAAAGCGCAGCAATGAGCGCATACGCCGCATCTTGCAGTCGACGACGGATTTTGTTTTTCAGCTCGATTTGCAGACGAGAGAAATGACCATCACCAACGAGAATATGCCGGAGGGCAGTGTCTCTACTATAGAGAATGTACCGCAGGGCTTGATAGAGCGCGATCTCATAGAGCCGCAGTATGCGGAGCAGTTTTGGCGTGCCATCAATAGGCTGAAGCAGGGCGAAAAAGATGTGTCGTTCGACTTTCGCGGCAGGGTGAATCCGGCTGACAATTTCCGCTGGTACAATATCACGATGTTCGATTACAGAGAGAGCTACAGCGGCAAAGTACATATAATCGGCTACATGAAGAATATAGACCAGATAATGTCGCAGTATATTTCCCTGAAGAAGGATGCGGAAAAAGATTCACTGACGGGCTTGTTCAACCGCAGGGCAGGACGGCAGCTGATAGAGCAGAAACTTGAAAACGAATATGCTGAAGGAAAGTATCAGGTATTTTTCTTCATGGACTTGGACAATTTCAAGAAGATAAACGATTTGAACGGACATCAAGCAGGGGATAAGGCTTTGCAGCTGTTTGCACAGGCGATACAGCATAATTTCAGGCGCAATGACATTATCTTCCGCTTGGGCGGCGATGAGTTTATAGCGTTTTTGAGCGGTGTAAAAGGCTCGTATGAGTTCGTCAAGCGGATAGTCAGCGGCATTTTTAAAGAGCTGGAGGGTATCAGCTTCGGCAAAATGGCTGTCAGCAGCAGTATCGGCGTGTTCATCACGGACAAGAAGCGCAGCTACGATTATGTATACGAACGTGCTGATAAAGCATTGTACGAGGCAAAGCGGCGCGGCAAAAATACATTCGTCATCGAAGTAGATGAATAAACAATAGGCAGTAGAAATATGTTCCCGCGGTTCATAGCCACGGGAATATTTTTGTGATAAAATTAAGGATAGCTGTAGATTAATTTGCATTGAGAGGTAATTTTATGAAACGCATTAGAAAAGCTGTAATACCGGCGGCAGGTTTCGGCACTCGATTCCTTCCTGCTACGAAAGCTACCCCGAAGGAAATGCTGCCGATAGTAGATAAGCCTACGATTCAGTACATAGTAGAAGAAGCACTGGCGAGCGGCATTGAAGATATTCTGATCATAAGCGGCCATGCCAAGCGCGCTATTGAAGACCATTTCGACAGTGCGCCGATTCTGGAAGCGGAATTGGAAGCAAAGGGCAAGACGGAAATGCTGGAAATGGTGCGCAAGATATCCGATATCAATGTGCACTACATCCGCCAAAAACATATGCGCGGCTTGGGCGATGCTATTTTATGCGCGAGCGCGTTTATCGACAATGAACCGTTTGCCGTGCTCTTGGGCGATGATGTCGTATACAATCCCGCACCGGAAATGCCTGCCTTAAAGCAGCTCATGGATATGTACACGCAGACGGGCGCGACGATACTGGGCTGCCAGAAAGTGCCCAAGGAAAAGGTTTCTTCCTACGGCATTGTAGCGGGCAAGCCGACGATGAACGAACAGCTCATGCGCGTTGAAGACATGATTGAAAAACCGAGCATCGAAGAAGCTCCGAGCCAGATGGCTGTGCTCGGCCGCTACATCATAACGCCGGACGTGTTTGAAGTCTTGAAGAACACCAAGCCCGGCAAAGGCGGAGAAGTACAGCTGACGGACGCACTAAAGGTCATGGCAAAGCGTGAAAACGTCTATGCGTACAACTTCACCGGCAAACGCTACGATGTGGGCGACAAGCTCGGCTTTTTGAAAGCCACCGTAGAATTTGCCCTGCGCCGCAAGGATCTGGCACCGGCTTTCGGAGCGTATCTGAAGGAAATAGCGAAAACATTATAATCGGTTTGACTATATAGATAGCAAAAGCACCTGTAGGCGATATACAGGTGCTTTTTTATATTGAAGTTTATGATAGGCGGGAAAAATGGTCGATTGCCTTGGCAAATTCTTCGACCGTCTTTTCGGCATCGCCGTGCTGAATGCCGTCGATTACGCAGTGTTTGAGATGGCCTTCTAGGATGACGCGGCCAACGCTGTGCAGGGCGGACTTGGCAGCGTTGACCTGCATCAGCACGTCTTCGCACGGTATGCTTTCATCGTCGACCATTCTGTCTATAGCATTGAGCTGACCGATGATGCGTTTTATGCGGCGGTGCAGCTTATCTGTTTCCATACATTGTTTCATTTAATATCCTTCTTTCCGGAAAATACTTTATAGATATTATATCATGCAGGGCAAATTTAGTGAATAGAATATCCGGTATGGTATAGCAGATGTTTTCAGCGGAATAGAAATAATATATATAAAGATTTCTTTATATCTGCTATAATAAAAAGTATACAAAGGAGATGTATTTTCAATTAAATATCATTTGCAATACGATTTTAATTTTCGGGAGGTTTCTATGGATTTTAACAATTACAGCCAAAAGCATACGGCGAGCCAGAGAGCGAGAGAGCTCCTGCGCTACATCGGGCCGGGGCTATTGATAACCGTCGGCTTCATCGACCCGGGCAACTGGGCCTCGAATCTGGCGGCAGGCGCGGATTACGGCTATCTGCTGCTCTGGATGGTAACTTTATCGACTATAATGCTGATACTATTGCAGCACAATGCGGCGCATCTGGGCATTGTAACGGGGCTCTGCCTGTCGGAAGCGGCTACGAAGTTTCTGCCGGGCTGGCTGTCGCGCCCTGTGCTGGCCAGTGCCATGCTGGCTTCAGTGGCAACGGCATTGGCGGAGATACTGGGCGGTGCGATTGCGCTCAATATTTTATTGGGAGTGCCGCTGACTCCGGGAGCGTTCATAACGGCTATTTTCTGTGCCGTGCTGCTCAGGACTAATTCTTACCACAAGATGGAAAAGATAATAATCGCGTTCGTTTCCGTCATCGGCTTTTCCTTTTTAATCGAATTGGAAATGGTGCCGCTGGATTGGGGCAGTGCGTTTTCCGGCTGGGTTACGCCGTCATTTCCGGACGGTTCGCTCGTCATAATCATGAGCGTGCTCGGAGCCGTCGTAATGCCGCACAATCTGTTTTTGCACTCAGAAGTCATACAGTCGCGCCAGTGGAATTTGGAAGATGAAAAGATAATCAGAAAACAGCTGAATTTTGAATTTCTCGATACGCTTTTTTCCATGATAATCGGCTGGGCGATCAACAGTTCGATGATAATAATCGCGGCGGCAGTATTTTTCGCCGACGGCGTGCAGGTAACGGATCTATCGCAGGCGACGGAACTGTTAAAGCCGCTGCTAGGCGACGGAGCAGCTTTGATATTTGCGATAGCACTGCTCTTTTCCGGCATTTCCTCCACAGCTACCTGCGGCATAGCCGGCGGCAGTATTTTTTCCGGCATTTTCGGCGAAGATTACAATATCAAAGACTACCATTCTTGGCACGGCGTGCTGATAACGTACGGGCTGGCACTTTTGATCATCGCTTTCATCTCCGACCCTTTTCAGGGGCTTATCTATTCGCAGATGTGCCTTAGCATCCAGCTGCCTATCACCATCGCTCTGCTCGTTTACCTCACCTCATCAAAGCGCGTCATGGGAAAATTTGTCAATACTCTCAGGATGAAGATAATCCTCTGCACCGTCGGCATAATCGTAGCACTCTTAAATGTAGCACTGCTGTATCAGAGTATTTTCGGCGAGTGAACATATAAATTAAGATAAGAGCTGCCGGTATGAAACCGCGGCTCTTATTTTTTATCTTTTGGGGAATTTGTTTTTAGATAGAGGACTTAGGCGTGGATTTTTAGAATAGAATCTAGTAGAATAGAAATAAGTTCGTATATTGGAGTTGATTTTTATGACAGGAAATAGAGAAGTTATTACAGGCAATGATTTTAAACGAATGATAGCAGGTGCCTACAGCGCATTTCTGCTGGAATACGAAAATATCAATTCATTAAATGCACAGTCTTTGATGGATACGAAGCCCGGCACGCATATGCTGCGCACTATCGGTGCTGCTGCTATGGCACTTAGAGACCTGCGCGCCGACAGCATCGGCGGCGTGTCGCAGCGCGTGGGCAATGCGGCAGTGCTCGGCGCGCGCGGCAATGCGGGCGTGCTGATATCTCAGATACTGCGCGGCATAGCAAAGGGCTTGTCCGGCAAGTACGAAGCGTCTTCGTCTATGTTCGGAAAGGCTTTCCAGTACGGCATACTGTACGCGCAGCGCGCGGTGGGCGACGAAACGGAACGCCCTATCATCGTAACGGCAAAAGCTGTAGCAAAAGGTGCGTATAAAGCCGTCCGCGCCAATCTGCCTATCGCTGAAATCCTCGCTGAAGCCATCAAAGCAGGCGGCATAGCACTGAGCCAGGTAGAACGCAAATACGGCGTGGTCGATGCTGGTGCCAAGGCACTCGTCATCTTCTTGCAGGGCTGCCGCTCCGGGCTTGACGGCAACTACGTTTCACCGGTCCTGCTGTTCTCGTCGGGCTTTAAGACATTGCACGACGTGCCCAATCCCAAATACGATATCGTTTACAGCTACGCCGTTTCCTTCCGCCTCGAAAAATGCCGCGCCGGCATTGCCGACTTGGAAAAAGTGCTGAGCACGATGGGCAAAGTAATCGTCGTAAAATCCCAAGGCAGAGAAATCACGGTCTACCTGCATACGGACTGCCCCGGCGATGTATTGGGACAGGCAGTGGACTGGGGCATCATCAAGGATATCAAAATGCAGAATCTGGCTATTCCGCACGATTTGAAATCGCTCGACAAAGCCGTTATGGACACGGCAATCCTAGCCATCTGCGACGATGACAGCACGGCAAAAGCAATTGAAAACCTCGGAGCGATAGCCGTCATCACCGAAGACTACGTCAGCGGACCTTCCGTCGGCGATCTCATCAACCTGATTCACAGCGATATCGCCCGCCATTACATCATCCTGTCCAATACGAAGAACGACACCCTCGTCATGGCACAGGTAAAACGCCTGCTCAAAAATCAGGTGGAAATCATCACCGCAGGCAGCGTAGGCCAGCAGCTGGAAATCCTCAAAGCTGTCGATACTGCCAATACCCTGGCAGACAATTTAAAACTCATAAATGACATGATCAAAGACTGACTCGAATTATAAAGAAAGGTTGTAAGCAGTTTGAAGGGCAGATTGAACTATAAATTAAAATACGTGTTATTATGCACAGCAGCAGTATTTACCACATTATTATGCTTGAATCTAAATACCTTCAGCGCAAATGCCGCACCTATATTAAAGCTAAACTCACATGGGCACGATGTCGTAATGCTGCAAAAGAGCCTGCTGAGCCAGCATTACGACATCAGCGCAGTGAGCGGCACTTACGACAAACAGACCCAAGATGCCGTCAAAGCTTTTCAAAAGAAGAACAAGCTAAAAGTTACAGGCATCGTCGACCGCGAAACATGGTGGGCGATAAGAGGCGGCAAGCCTAATATATCAGCAGGCAGCGCAGCTTCTTCCAAAAACACCGGCAGCAGCGAAATTTGGAATAACACTTCCTCCGTTCCCTACGGACAGACATTCTTGATGCGCTCTGAAGTCAAGAAAATAGTATCCACGGCAAAAAGCTACATGGGAATACCGTACGTATTCGGAGGCGACACCCCGGAAGAAGGCTTTGACTGCTCCGGCTACCTCGAATACGTCTTTGCCCAAAACGGCATCGGCATACCCCGCACAGCCGATGAACAGTACAAGCTAGGCAAGGCAGTCAAGACGAGCCAGCTCACCGAAGGCGACCTCGTATTCTTCACCACCTACGAGCCCGGAGCTTCACACTGCGGCCTCTACCTAGGCGACGACAACTTCATCCACGCCTCCAGCAGCGGCGTGCGCATCGACAATCTCAGCAACTCTTACTGGTCTAGTGCATACCTTGGCGGCAAGCACATCGTAAAGTAGTTGTGTACTAAATAATGAAAATTGCTATTTAAACTATTTTGAGCTAATGTATTGCAGTCAGAGCATTAATAGCTTATAATACAAACATCAAAATTCGATTATCATTATGAAAAAAGGAGATTACAGATGAATACAGAAGAGGTAGCTTTTAAAATCGTTTCCCTCGCAGGTGATGCCAAAGCAGAACTGCAAAAAGCACTCAAATTAGCACGTGAAGGAAAATACGCCGCAGCCAGAGAACAACTCGAAAAAGCAGCACCGCAGCTGCAGCAGGCACATAAACTGCAGACCGAAGAACTCCTGACCCGCGAAGCAAACGGCGAAAAACTGGAATTCAACGTACTCGTTTCCCACGCACAGGACTACTTGATGACTACTTACACTATGAAAGACGTAGTAACGGAAATCATCAATCTGTATGAATTGATTAAGAAATAATTGCTCGTATGATAAGACGGGGCCAATAACTTATGGATTAAATC
>CATYZV010000087.1 GCA_958415865.1 uncultured Selenomonadaceae bacterium | reverse complement strand
TGATGAGACCGCGGTTGTAGTCGCGTTCTACGCGGTTTACGACTTTTTCCGTAGCACCGAGGATTTCTTTCTTTTCCGGAGGCACGATGATGTCGGAGATGGCAACCGTCATGCCGGCGAGGCAGGCGTAATGGTAGCCGAGGTTTTTAACGCCGTCGATGACTTCAGCCGTGCGGCAGCCGCCGAACGTATCAAAGCAGCGTGCAACGAGTTTGCCGAGTTCTTTTTTGCCGGTCTTGTAGCCGAGGTACCACTGGCCGTCTTTGCCGCCGTGCAGAATTGCTTCTTTGGCATCGCTGGCGAGAATATCTCTGATATTGGCTGCATCAATTGCAGTATCAGCGGGAACGACTTCTTTGCCTTTGCTGTTGACGATCGGTTCAGCCATCTTCTTGCCTTTAAGACCCTTGATAAGGGCTTCGCGGCCTTCCGGCGTATCTGCTTCGAGAGAAATCTTCGTTACATGGTAGTAATCGCGGATTTCAGGCGGCAGAATTTCATTGAAAATCATGCGGCCCAAAGTCGTCTTGACGAGACCGTGTTCCGGCAGGCGCACCTGAATCTGTGCCTGGAGTCCGAGTTCGCCGTGCTGATGAGCCAAAATAGCTTCGTTTATGCCGGTGAATACTTTGCCTTCACCTTTTGCACCGGGGCGCAGAATGGTGAGGTAGTAAGAGCCGAGTACCATATCCTGCGTCGGCACGATGATAGGACCGCCGTCTTTCGGTGCGAGGATGTGGTTTGCTGCCAGCATGAGAATGCGGGCTTCAGCCTGAGCTTCAGCGGACAGAGGCAGATGAATAGCCATCTGGTCGCCGTCGAAGTCAGCGTTGTACGCGGTGCAGGCCAGCGGATGCAGCTTGAGTGCGCGGCCTTCTGTCAGCACCGGTTCAAAAGCCTGAATGCCGAGGCGGTGCAGCGTAGGTGCACGGTTCAAGAGAACAGGATGTTCTTTGATGACTTCTTCGAGCACATCCCAAACTTCAGGACGTACGCGTTCGACCATGCGCTTAGCTGATTTTATATTGTGGGCAAGGCCCGAATTTACGAGTTTCTTCATTACGAAGGGCTTGAACAGTTCCAGAGCCATTTCTTTCGGCAGACCGCATTGATGGAGCTTCAGTTCAGGACCTACGACGATAACGGAACGGCCGGAATAGTCGACGCGCTTGCCGAGCAGGTTCTGGCGGAAACGGCCCTGCTTGCCCTTGAGCATATCGCTGAGGGATTTGAGCGGGCGGTTGCCGGGGCCTGTTACGGCGCGGCCGCGGCGGCCGTTGTCGATGAGGGCATCGACAGCTTCTTGGAGCATGCGCTTTTCATTGCGCACGATGATATCAGGAGCACCGAGATCCAAGAGGCGTTTCAAGCGGTTGTTGCGGTTGATTACACGGCGGTAGAGGTCATTGAGGTCAGACGTTGCAAAACGTCCGCCGTCGAGCTGTACCATCGGGCGCAGGTCCGGCGGAATGACGGGCACTACATCCATGATCATCCAAGACGGTTTATTGCCCGATTTGCGGAATGCTTCTACTACTTCCAAGCGGCGGATGGCGCGGACTTTGCGCTGGCCGCTGGAGGTGTGCAGTTCTTCGCGCAGATCTTTGCTCATCTTGTCGAGATCGAGTTCTTCGAGCAGTTTTTTAACTGCTTCAGCACCCATGCCTACTTTAAAGCTATTGCCGTATTTATCGTAGCATTCGCGGTATTCATTTTCAGAAAGCAGCTGCTTTTTGATCAGCGGCGTATCGCCCGGATCGAGTACGATGTACGAAGCGAAGTACAGCACTTTTTCCAGTGAGCGCGGCGACACATCGAGGATCAGGCCCATGCGGCTGGGTATGCCCTTGAAGTACCAGATATGAGATACCGGAGCTGCAAGCTCTATATGACCCATGCGTTCACGGCGGACCTTGGCGCGCGTTACTTCAACGCCGCAGCGGTCGCAGATAACGCCTTTATAGCGGATGCGCTTGTACTTGCCGCAGTGGCATTCCCAATCGCGTGTAGGACCGAAAATTCTTTCACAGAACAAGCCGTCGCGTTCAGGTTTGAGCGTGCGGTAGTTGATTGTTTCCGGCTTTTTTACTTCCCCGTAAGACCATTCGCGGATCTTTTCAGGAGAAGCAAGCCCTATGCGCATTGAATCAAAATTGTTTACATCTAGCAAGGGGCTGACACTCCCTTTCTCTATTTCATCCTTGCATCTATATCACTATCAATTTATTTATATGAGAAAAGCAAAATTACTTTTTGAATTCATCAGAGCCGAGGTCGGCGATGATATCGTCAACAGGAGCATCATTTTCGTCGGAATCGCTGCTGTCGCTGGTGTAATCATCTTCGACTACGTTTTCGTCGGAAGGCTGGTCCGTATTGACGTGCTGTCCGTAGGATTCCTTTGTTGCCGTAGCATCCATGTCGAGTTCCTTGGCAGTTTCGTTAATATCGTCGTCGCTGTCGTTGATCATGATTTCCTGAGCATCTTCTGAGAGCACTTTGATATCGAGGCCGATACTCTGGAGTTCTTTGATCAGAACCTTAAAGGATTCCGGCACACCCGGTTCAGGGATATTTTCACCTTTGACGATGGCTTCGTACGTCTTGACGCGGCCTACGACATCATCGGACTTAACAGTGAGGATTTCCTGCAGGGTATAAGCGGCACCGTATGCTTCCAGTGCCCAAACTTCCATTTCGCCGAAACGCTGACCGCCGAACTGAGCCTTGCCGCCGAGCGGCTGCTGAGTTACGAGGGAGTACGGGCCGGTGGAGCGGGCATGGATTTTATCATCTACGAGGTGATGCAGCTTGAGCATGTACACGCAGCCTACGGTTACAGGATTTTCAAACGGTTCACCTGTACGGCCGTCGTAGAGAATTGTCTTGCCGTCGTTGGAAAAGCCGGAAGCGCGCAGCGTATCAAACACTTCATCGCCTTTAGCACCGTCGAATACAGGCGTTGCAATGTGGATGCCTGCTACATCGGGCTTGGGCATTCCGTTCTTGTCGAAGTCGTAGCCGATGTCGCGCAGACGCTGTTCAACTGTGGGATCGCCCTGTTTTATCTGCATGCCGAGCATGCGCACTGCCATGCCCAGATGAGTTTCGAGTACCTGTCCGATGTTCATACGGGACGGCACGCCCAGAGGATTGAGCACGATGTTTACCGGAGTTCCGTCGGGCAGGAAAGGCATATCTTCTTCGCGCATGATGCGGGAAACAACACCCTTGTTGCCGTGGCGGCCTGCCATCTTATCGCCGACGGAGATCTTTCTCTTCTGAGCGATGTAGACGCGGACGAGTTCGTTTACGCCCGGCGGCAGTTCATCGTTGTTGGCACGTGTGAATATCTTGACATCGACGATGCGGCCTGCTTCGCCGTGCGGCACACGCAGGGAAGTATCGCGGACTTCGCGTGCTTTTTCACCGAAGATGGCGCGCAGCAAGCGTTCTTCCGGAGTCAGCTCTGTTTCGCCTTTCGGCGTAACCTTGCCGACGAGGATATCACCGGCACGGACTTCTGCACCGATGCGGATGATGCCGTCAGCATCGAGGTCGCGCAGTGCATCTTCTGCCACGTTCGGAATATCCTGTGTGATCTCTTCCGGTCCGAGCTTCGTATCGCGGGCATCACATTCGTATTCTTCTATATGGATGGAAGTGTATATATCTTCCTTGACGAGTTTTTCACTTAAAAGCACGGCATCTTCGTAGTTGTAGCCTTCCCAAGGCATATAAGCTACGATGATGTTGTAGCCGAGTGCCAGTTCGCCGTGGTCCGTTGCCGGGCCGTCAGCGATAGGTTCCTTCGCTTCTACATGGTCGCCCTTGTAGACGATAGGCACCTGATTTATGCAGGTTCCCTGGTTGGAACGCATGTATTTCTGCAATTTGTAATGAGCGATTTCGCCCGTTTCATCAGAGCGGATTTCGATGAAATCAGCGGTAGCACGCGTTACTACGCCTGCTTCTTTAGCCAGCACCATTACACCGGAGTCGCAGGCAGCTTTGTATTCCATGCCCGTGCCGACGAGAGGAGCCTGAGTGCGCAGCAGCGGCACAGCCTGACGCTGCATGTTTGCCCCCATCAGAGCGCGGTTGGCATCGTCGTTTTCGAGGAACGGGATCATAGCCGTTGCGATGGATACGATCTGTTTCGGCGAAACGTCCATGTAGTCTACGCTGTCAGCATCGACGAGCATCGTTTCTTCATGCACACGCGCTGTTACGCGTGCAGCCTTGAACCAGTTGTTTTCATCGAGCGGTTCATTCGCCTGTGCGATTACGAGATCGTCTTCTTCATCGGCAGTCAGATAGCGGACATCATCGGTAACGTGCTTGTTGACCTTATCCACGCGGCGGTACGGCGTTTCCATAAAGCCGAATTCGTTGATGCGCGCATAAGTAGCCAGCGAACCGATCAAGCCGATGTTCGGGCCTTCAGGCGTTTCAATCGGGCACATGCGGCCGTAATGGGAGTTGTGTACGTCGCGGACTTCAAATCCGGCGCGTTCACGGCTCAAGCCGCCGGGGCCGAGTGCTGACAGACGGCGTTTATGCGTCAATTCACTGAGCGGATTGTGCTGGTCCATGAACTGGGACAGCTGGCTGGAACCAAAGAATTCTTTGATAGCTGCCACTACCGGGCGGATGTTGACGAGTGCCTGCGGCGTGATTACATCGTTATCCTGAGTGTTCATGCGTTCGCGGATGACGCGTTCCATGCGGGACAGGCCGATGCGGAACTGATTTTGCAGCAGTTCGCCGACAGAGCGGATACGGCGGTTGCCGAGATGGTCAATATCGTCTTTGTGGCCGTGGCCGTCCATAAGGTTCAGCAGATAGCTGATGGAGGCGATGATATCGTTGATCGTGATCGTGCGGTGCTGATAAGGCAGAGTGCGCGAGCAGATCATTTTCGTCGTGCTGCCGTTTTTGTTTTTAACATAGATTACAGCAGGCTGATCTTCGCCGAAAATAGCATCTTCGCGTTCTGCGCTGATATCTTCCAGCATAGCAGCAGTGATCACTGTATCAGCCGGTACGAGCACTTCGCCCGTTTCCTTGTCGACGAGCGGCTGCGCCAGCTGTTCGCCGAGGATGCGGCGTTTCCAGCCCAATTTTTTCGTGAGTTTATAGCGGCCTACTGTAGCGAGGTCGTAACGCTTGGGATCGAACAGCAGCTGTTCTAAGAGCTGTTTGGCGTTATCGACAGTCGGCGGATCGCCGGGACGCTGACGCTTGTAAATTTCTACAAGAGCTTCTTCCTTCGTTACAGTACTGTCGCGTTCAATTGTGTTCCTGATGCGTTCATCGTTATCGAACAGCGACATGATAGCATCATTCGTGCCGTAGCCCAGCGCGCGCACAAGCACCGTAGCAGGCAGCTTGCGGTTGCGGTCAAGGCGAACGGAGATGACATCATTCAAATCCGTTTCCAGCTCTATCCAAGCACCGCGGTTAGGAATTACCGTAGTGGTGTAGAGCCTTTTGCCGGTGGGATCGATTGTCTCACTGTAGTAAGCTCCCGGCGAGCGGACGAGCTGACTGACGATGACACGTTCAGCACCATTGATTATAAATGTGCCAGTTTCCGTCATGAGCGGAAAATCACCCATGAAAACTTCCTGATCCTTGATTTCACCGGTATCATTGTTGACCAGTCGTACATTGACGCGCAGAGGAGCAGCATAAGTAACATCGCGTTCCTTGCATTCATCAATATCATACTTAGGCTTGCCTAAGCTAAAGCCTTCAAAAGACAGTGTGAGATTGCCCGTAAAGCCCTGAATAGGGGAAACATCGCGGAAAATCTCCTGAAGGCCTTCCTTCATAAACCAATCGTAGGAATTTCTCTGGATATCCAGAAGATGAGGCATGTCCATAACCTCTTTGATTTTAGCATAGCTATACCTGGTCCGTTTACCAACTGAGACAGGATTGAACATTAAAATCTTCACCCCTCAAACCGAATTGAAACTACTGATTGCAAAAACATCTGGAACAAACTTATTCTAAAAAGCAAAAGTAAAAAAGACCTCCTGAATACAAGCTGCACATCAGACACGAAACAGCAGCATATTGCAGTATGCTTATGAAGCGAAATAGAAAATATCTGCTAACGTTAAAAAGGCAAGGTGCTTTTTACATTTCAAAGACCTTGCTTTATGGCTGCCAGAGATATCTCACTATTCTTTTTCACCTCACTCGCTAAAAAATACACAGCTGCCAGACTGTGAACTGATAGTGCCGCTTTGGGGACGGTCTGTATGACATCTTCTTCAAATTAAGAATTTTGAGGTTTATGCCCAGACCCATGATACCATTATTGTATCATAAATAAGTGGCTGAAAAAACCGTATGCGTATTCCGTTTCAGCCTTCACGTGCAAAATCTACAAATCTATATAGTTATAGCAATGTAAACAGGCACGTCTGGTAATAAAAAATTTTATCATAGGAACACAAATAAGTCAATACCTAGCTGGAAAGATTTTCCGCTGCAAGAGCAAAAGAATCTTTTCGTTGCCGTAACAACGTATTTTTGCCTAAATACCGTGTACGCTTAATAAGGGCTGATGAAACAGCTCCATGAACTAGAAAAATTCATTTTAATATCGGAGGATATACAATGGAAAAGAAAATGTTCTGCTATCAATGCCAGGAAACGGCCGGCTGCAGCGGCTGCACGAGAATCGGCGTATGCGGCAAGCAGGCGGATACTGCAGCCATGCAGGATCTGCTGGTCTGGGTGACAAAGGGAATGAGCGCCCTCGTCACAGAGCTTCGCGCTGAAAAGACGCCTATATCGAAAGACATCAATCATCTCATCACGCAAAATCTATTCATGACCATCACCAATGCCAATTTTGATACGAAGGCTATCATCGCGCAGATCGAAAAAACGCTTGCCGTAAAAACATCACTCTTGCAGCAGATGGCCGATTCAGAGCACCTGCCGGAAGCGGCATTATGGTCGGCAGCGCCGGCAGATTTTGCGGCAAAGGCCGCCACAGCCAGCGTGCTCGCGACTGAAAATGAAGATATCCGCTCACTGCGCGAACTCTTGACGTACGGCGTAAAAGGTTTATCGGCTTACGTAAAGCACGCCAATGCCCTGCAAAAAGACGACGAGTCCGTCGACAGCTTCATTCAGCGCGCCCTGGCTGCAACGCTCGATGACAGCCTTTCCGCCGAAGCTCTGATAAATCTCATACTAGAAGCAGGCAAGTACGGCGTGAGCGGCATGGCCCTGCTGGATAAGGCCAATACGGAAGCGTACGGCAATCCTGAAATCACTGCCGTAGACATCGGGGTCGGTACCAATTCCGGCATATTGATCTCCGGT
>CATYZV010000086.1 GCA_958415865.1 uncultured Selenomonadaceae bacterium | reverse complement strand
GTTGTAGATGATCCGGATGCAATTTACGATTCATCTCGGTTTACACATAAAGTAAAATAATCTTGTATTGTCTGGGAAAAATGATTGAGCTTATCTGGCAGGCTATGGTATTAAGCATGTAACTTGATATCATAGTCTTTTAGTTTGCGAAAAATTATGTACCGGATAGATAATGTTTCTATTGACTATGGGGCGGCACTGTACTTTATAATGGACATAAAGATTATGTAAAGAGAGGAATTTTCATGGTATCCATGCTGAATTTACGTACTATGTACCGCCTTCGCCGCTTGTTTAAGGTCATGCTGCCGGTGCTGGCTTCGCAGATCTCTATCATCGGCATGAATTTTTTTGATGCTGCTATGTCGGGTCATGCGGGGGCGGAGCAGCTGGCTGGGTCGTCTATAGGCGGCAGTCTTATGATGCCTATCATCGCGAGTTCTATGGGAATTTTGATGGCGGCTACGCCGATCATCGCTCATCTGATTGGGCAGAAGGATGTGTCTAAAGTCGGCTTGGTCGTGCAGACGGGCCTACTGCTGGCTGTGGGTATTGAGGTGATTTTGCTCATCGGGTATTTTCTGGGGATTGACAGCCTGCTGGTGTTTTTGGCTCTGGAGCCTGATGTGGCACATATTGCCCGGTATTATATGCTGGCTGTGATCATCGGCTTGAGCGGCGGTCTTTTGACTTTTCCGCTGCGTTCTCTGACTGATACGGTGGCGGGGACTGCGTTGTCGATGAAGATTTATATGTCGGCTCTGCCTATAAATGCGCTGCTCAATTACGTGTTCATCTTCGGTGCGCCGGGCGTGCCCGCGATGGGCGGCATCGGTGCGGGCATTGCTACGGGCATGACGTATTATGTGCTGCTCGTCATGTTCATCACGGTGATTTTTGCCGGCCGCAGTTTTGAGCATATAGGGCTTTTGCGTTTTTCGTTTTCGTGGCACAGGGTAAAAGAGTATCTGGGCATCGGCGTGCCGAACGGGCTGGCGATTTTCATGGAGGCAAGTCTGTTCGGGTTCATAATTGTATTCATCTCGAAGTTCGGCACAGACTACATCGCGGCGCATCAGGCGGCTATGAGTTTTTCCAGTGTGTTGTACATGCTGCCGCTGAGTTTTTCGATGGCTTTGACGATCATCATCGGCATTGAAGCGGGGGCGAGGCGGTACAGGGAGGCGCGTATTTACAGCCGCTTAGGGCTGGGCGTAGCGTTTTCGATGGCGTTGGTGATGGTCGGTCTGGTCTGGCTCAACCGCGATTTGATCGCAAGGCTCTACGCGACTGAGCCGATACTGCTCTCGTATATACCGCATTTTTTGATGTACACGGCGGCTTGGCAGCTGTTTGACGCGGTGGCGTGCCCGATTCAGGGAATTTTGCGCGGCTACAAGGATGTAAAGGCGGCGTTTTACATCAGTATGCTTGCCTACTGGGGAATATGTATGCCGCTGGGAATTTTCCTCGATTTTGTGATGGCGCAGGGCGCGTTTGCTTACTGGCAAAGCATGGTGCTCGGTATTTTCGTGTCGGCTGTACTGCTCGTATTCCGCCTGCGCTGGATTGAGGGTAAATTTAGATGAAAAAAAGACCTGCTTTATAGCAGGTCTTTTTGTTTGGAATATGAAATTAGGCTTGATAGGCGGAAAAGAGTTCGGCGATTTCTGTTCGATTTAATTTCTGCCCCAGTGCCGTCATGAGCCTTACGGAGGCGGCTTCACTCGTCAGAGCACCGGCGGGGATGATGCCGGCTCGGCAGGCCTTGATGCCTACTTCGTACCGCTGCATGTGCACGCCGTTGTAAAGGCACTGGGTGGTGCAGACGATGATGATGCCGCGCTCGGTCAGTGCTGCGGCTGCTGCTGTGATGTCGTTTTCAGCATCGTCTGTGCCGAAGGGAATGCCGCCGGCTCCGTACGCTTCTAGCACTATGCCTTTGTAACCGAGGTCTGCCAGTGCGTAGAGTATTTGACTGCTTAGGCCCGGCATTATCTTGAGCTGGCAGATTTTGGATTCGATGTGGTAGTCCACGGCGAAGGGTTTTGCCGCTGAAGGGCGGAGCAGATTGTCCTGCCAGCTGATATTTTCGTCATCGAATACGGCGACGGGCGGGGCGTTGACGCTCTGGATGGAGCGCAGGTCTTCGCTATAGAGTTTCTTTGCCCGGATGCCTTCTATTATCTGATTGCCGCAGACGGCATAGACACCTGCTATATCATCTTTTGCAGCGAGTGCGAAGGCGGCTTTTAAATTGCGCTTGGCATCTGTACCGGCTTCTTCGATCGTCAGCTGGGAGCCGATGACGGCTATGGGCTTGGTGAGGTTTTGCAGCATGAAGGTCAGGGCACAGCAGGTCCAGTTCAGGGTGTCGGTGCCGTGCGTTATGACGAAGCCGTCAAATTCATCGTATAGTATATCTATCCAGCTGGCTATTTTCTGCCAGTCTTGGGGCTGCAGGTTGGTGCTGTCTAGCTCCATTATATCGCGGCAGGCTATCTGCCCGAATTTTTGAAGTTCCGGCATTAAATCCAGCATATCCTGAGCGGTGAAGCCGGGAGCAAGCCCGTCGTCGCCGGGACGGGAAGCGATGGTGCCGCCGGTGGCGAGCCAGCAGATTTTTTTCAAGGTGATTCCTCCTAGCTTTGCTGCTGATTCTTGTAGGAAATAAGGTCGTATTTAAGCCCGTCGAGAGCGCGGCGCGCTACGGCGACGGGGCAGTCGGGGCTGCATATGGGGCAGTGGCCGCAGAGGTCATTTACTGCCGCCAGGGCTTTATCCACTTGTTCTATATCTGTCATGGTATTTCTCTCCGATAATATATAAAGTTAGGTATTAATCTAGCAAATAGCTGAAATTGAGCCGCACGTAATCGCCGGCTGTTTCGCCGATGTGCTTTTTGCCTTCGTAATCGGGGTGAAGCCCGTCTGTCGTCATGTCATCGGGCAGATAGCCGCGTTCATCTATCATGCCGTCGTTGATATCGACGTAGTAGTCCTGCGTCTTTATCCAAGCGTTGACTTTATCGCGCTCTGCCTGCCAGCCGGGGGATATGTCCAGATTGATGACTCTTTTCATTTCGGGCGGGTTGACGGAGGTCATGGTCAGAAATACGGGGACTATGTTGTGCGCTATGCACTTGTCGCGTATAGCGGCGAGGTTGGCGATGGTGGTCTGAGCTGTTATGCCGGTGCGGATGTCGTTGACTCCTCCCATGATGATCAAGAGCTTGGGGGCAAAGGGCAGTACATCGGAGTCGAAACGGCGCAGCATATCGGCAGTGAGATTGCCGCTGAAGCCGATGTTGAGCACGGGCACGGAGCTGTAGGTTTCCCAGTTGTAGAGCGTTGAGGAAGGCGGCGTATCGACCGCGCCTCCGCCGTGCGTGATGCTGTCTCCTAAGGCTGCGACGGCTACATCATTCGTTACGGTGAAATAGCTGTCGACGGACTGGGCGAGCTTGTTGCCGGAGCTGTCAAAGGCTGCTATTTTGAAGTAATAGCTGCCGGGAGCTGTGTAGGCTTTTTCGTCGTAATAGTCGATTACACCGGCTTTTATTTTATATGAAGATACCAGAGTATCGGGCGAGCCGATAATGCCGTGCTTGAATACGTCGATGGTGTAGCCGGCGGCATTGTTTACGGGGATCCAGGAATAGACGGGGTAGACAGGCATATAAGCCATTTTGCCGAAGTCGGTCGTGAGCTTCAGCGGCTTTAGGGTATCGTCCTTTGCTGCCGTATAAGGGTTGTAATTGCGCCGGCTGAAGCCGCGCTCATCTACATCGGAGCTGCTTTTGCCGAGCGGTATGGCGTTTTGCAGAAGGGGTACGGGTTCGGTGTAGTCCGAGATGGGGACTTTATTTTCATTTAGGCCGCGCACCTGCCAGACGAGCAGCTTATTTAAATCTGCCGAAGCTGTATCGACTTGGCAGCCTGCGGCGTATATATCGTATCTATGAAAAGCGGCTTTGCCCGTTTCGGGATCGGTTATTAATAGTTCATAGAGCACGGCTCCCGGTATTTCGTGCCAGCTCAGTGTTACAGTCGATATCTGCTGCGCTGATTCGCCGGGCTGTACAGCTTCGGCGGCAGTGCTCGGAGCAGGCGTTTGAGCCGCGGCTGTTCCGGTCAGGCAGAAGAGGCTGACGGAGAGAGCGGCAGCTGTTTGCAGTAATTTTGATTTCAATAGAAAAATCCTCTTGTTTTGATATTAATATAAATGAGCAGACAGCATATGCCATCTGCTCACTGCGTTTTGTTCAATAGCGGCGGCGTTTGGAGGAGGAGGGGTAGCCGAGCTGTTCCCGGTACTTCATCACGGTGCGCCGCGATACTGCCATGTTTTTATCTTTCAGCAGGTCGGCAATCTGCTGATCGCTGAGGGGTTTTGCTTTGTCTTCCTGTTCGATCAATTCGCTGATGACATCTTTGACTTGGGCGGCGATGACTTTTTCTCCGCTTTTTTCTGCAGCTCTGCTGACGCTGCCGGCAAAGAATTTTTTCAGGGCGATGATGCCAAAAGGCATTTCCATGTACTTGTTGGCAACAGTGCGGCTGACAGTCGATTCGTGCATGCCGATGTTTTCGGCGATGGTCTTCATCAAAAGAGGCTTCATGTGGGAGAGGCCGAGGCGGAATACATCTTCCTGCTGGCGCACGATCTCATTGACGACCTTGAGCAGGGTGAGGCGGCGCTGTTCTATGCTGCGTATGAGCCAGAGCGCGGAGCTTACGTGCTGTTCGATGTACTTGCGGCAGTCGCTGTCTAGCTGACGGTGCTGGTGGTAGAGCTTGCTTATATGCAGGCGGGGCATGGTGCTGTCGTTCAATATGACTTCCAGCCTGCCGTTGATATCGCGCACTGCTACATCCGGCACGATGTACTCGGGGCTGCCGCCGCCGAACGGTGCGCCGGGCTTGGGGTTGAATCGGCGTATCGTATCTACTGCCGCCTGCACTTCAGACGGTTCGGCATTTTCAGACTGTGCTATATCGCGTATTTTTCCCTTTGCTACTTGGAGCAGATGCTTGTCGATGACAGCTTTGACCAGCCCTTTGTAGACATTGGCTCTTTTTGCCTGAAGAGCGAGACATTCTTCTAGGCTCCTAGCGGCAACTCCGGCAGGTTCGAGCAGCTGGATTTTTTTCAGCACATTTTCTATCTGGCGCGGGCTGGCCTTGCAAAGTACCGATATCTCATCGAGATCGGTGCGCAGGTAGCCGTTTTCATCCAATAAGTCGGTGATATACGTCGCTATCTGCAGCTGCTTTTCGTCTTTGAACTGAAAACTCAGCTGCTCTTGCAGAAATTCAGCCAAGGTCTGGCTGGACTGCGAGTATTCTTTGACTTTGTAGTCATCGTCCGCTGCTGCAGGTTCGGGGCGTTCATCGTCTTTGGTCAGATAGTCTAAAAATTCTGCTGTCCTGTCAAAACCGGTTTCATCATTGCTTTGTGCCGGGGCATCCATTTCTAGTACAGGATTTTCGGTGTATTCTTTTTCGATCAGTTCGCTTAGTTCATGGGCAGACAACTGCAGAATATTTATCGATTGCTGAAGTTTTGGTGTCATTAACAATTTTTGTTTTAAATTTAAAGATAATGACTGCTTCATAACAATTCCCTCATATGCGTTATACTTTTATCAGCCTTCAACGGGATTCATGGCAGCTGCCAGTGCTGCGCCGAGCAGTGAACCGCCGTTTTCCAGCACGAGTTCAATTTTATCTGCGTCTTCATCCATGATTTCGTAAATGGCTTTATACATATTTTCTTTAATAGTAGGCATTTTTTCAAATACAGAACCGTCGACGGCTACTTTCTGCTTGGGCATTTCGCTGTGCGGATACATATGCCACATGATGCCGCAGTAAGTAGCGGTTACGACGCGCGCTGAGCGTGCCGCGATGGTTTCGGCGAGTGCTTTGACCCAGACGGCATCTTCCGTCGTGATATCAAGGCCTGTTTTGTCTTTCAAGAGCTGGCAGACCTGATTTAAGGCATCGCTGTTGTCCGTGAGGATGGTGGAGATGTCGATGCTGGTAAACGGCACTTTGTCGATGTTCCATGCTTCAGCAGTGCATCTGCCGAGCAGTTCGCCCATGTAGCGGCCTGATACCATCTTTTCCAGACGCTGTTCAAAGGGCTTTTCGGATTCTTGGTCGAGTGCGTAATCGTATTTGTTGATAGCGAGCTTGTCAAAGCCGCCCGATTCCATATTGATGATCATCGGCGGATTGCCCTTGCCGAGGCTGGCATAATTTTCAAAGTAGCAGGTGTTGTGGCCGGTAGCGTAGATGGAGCCGACATTCGTACTGCCGAATTCATAAGCCGCTGCCAGGAGCACTGCCACAGTATCGTTTATCACGGCAGAAGGCACGACGTTGCTGAGCTTGCGGCGCGCTAGAGCTGCTTTTAAGAGGTCGTTTACGACTTCGCCTTCTACGCCCTGCGTGGCAAATTCCTTCGTCCATATGATGAGGCGGGCATTGTAAATATCCGTCTGCTCTGACGGGAAGGAAAACGTATGGCCCAGCAGATACTGATGTTCACGGTCGCTGCTGACGGTTTCTTCGATCATAGCAGCGATGAAGTCAAACAGCTCATCAGCTTTTGCCTCTGCACCGACGAAATCGTATTCTCCGGGCACGGAAAGAGGCTTCGCTACTTTTTTCAGGATTTCATACTTTCCGCTGCCGTCGAGGCGTATCAGGGCTGTGCGCAGATTGGTACCGCCGAAGTCCAGGGCGAGGTATTCACCCGTTTCGCTTCCGTCAGGCAGCCCGATGTACGATTTTAGCATGCGCAGAGAGGATTCGCCTGTGTCGTTGATGCCGCCGTCCATATCGTAGCGGAAAGCCGCTGCTATTTCCCGCAGCTGGTCGCGGTCGAGGGAAAAATCGTCGATCATTTGCTGAAATTTACTGTTGTTCATATATTTATTCCTCAATCTTAATTATTTTTCTTTGGGAATTACTTCCATACAGTTGCCGTCGGGGTCATTGATGAAGTAAATGCCCATTTCCTTGTTTTCGTAGCAAATGCAGCCCATCTGTTCGTGCAGAGCGTGCGCTGCTTCAAAATCTTCAGCTTCAAAGGCGATGTGCCAAGTGCAGTCGCCGAGGTTATACGGTTCTTTGTGGTCTTTTATCCAAGTGATTTCCAGCTCATGCGAGGTCTTGCCACCGTCGTTGAGATAAGCGAGGATGAATGCGTCTGTTTCCAAGCGGCGCACTTCCTTGAGATTCAATGCTTTTTCATAAAAAGCGATGGATTTTTCCAAATCCACTGTGTAGATATTGGTATGCAGAAATTTAAATTCCATTGGATTCACCTCATTGTCGTTTTATTTTTTAT
>CATYZV010000085.1 GCA_958415865.1 uncultured Selenomonadaceae bacterium | reverse complement strand
TGATTATACCGTTAAAGCAGTATAAAACTGTTCAAATAGATAATTAAATATGTTAAAATACAATTTGCTAAGATTATTGCAACGGAAATATTACAAAAGTATAGGAGGTTTATCATGGCGAGGAAAAAGCAGTCTCAATTCAAAGCTCATCTGCTGCGTTATCTCACAATTTTCATCGGTTCTCTAATTGAAGGTCTTGGCTACAGTGCGTTGATCATACCGTCTAATTTGCTGGCAAGCGGCTTGAGCGGTATCGCGGTCATCGTCTACTATCTGACCAGCCTGCCTATCGGCTTGCAGCTGATCATCTACAATCTGCCTATCATCTACATTGCTTACCGCGTATTCGGCAGGCTTTACGCTGTAGATACCATCATCGGCACGGTGATGCTGTCGCTGTGCATCGATATAACTGCTAAGCTGCTGGAAGGGGCACAGCTTATAAAAGATCCTCTGCTCGGTGCTATTTTCGGCGGCGTGCTGGTCGGGATAGGCTGCGGCATCGTCTTTCGTGCCAACTCCAACGGCGGCGGCTTTGATGTCATCGGTGCTGTCGTCAAGAAGTATTATTCTATTGACCTCGGAACGGTTGTGTTTGCATTTAATCTGCTGATAATTCTCGTCGGCATCGGTTTGTTCAATGTGGCTATCGGTCTATATACGCTCATCAGCATGTACATCGTCGGCGAAGTTACGAATAAGGTTGTGGCGGGCTTTAACCGCAAGAAGCTCATAATCATCGTGTCGCCTTTTGCTGAGCTGATGGCCGGTTCTATCATGCAGTATCTGGGGCGCGGCGTTACGTTTATGCACGGTGAAGGTGCCTACAGCCACAAAGGGCTTAAAGTCATATTCGTAGTGGTGAGCTTGACGCAGGTCAGCAAGGTAAAACTAATCGTCAATGCTATCGACCCTACGTCTTTCATGATAGTAACGGATACGTCAGAAGTTACGGGGCACGGCTTTACTTTAAAAAATCCTAAGGAGATAACTATAAAAAAGACTTAATAGATTAACATCTGGAGAAAGAAGGATAGATTTCAATTGGCAGAAAAACTGAAACTGTACGGATTTAATAATTTGACTAAATCCCTGAGCTTTAATATCTACGATGTCTGCTACGCTAAAACTCCCAGGGAACAGCGCGATTATATAAAGTACATCGACAAGCAGTACAACTCTGAGAGACTTACTAAGATTTTGACGAATGTGGCAGAGATGATCGGTGCGCGCGTGCTGAATGTATCGAGTCAAGATTATGAGCCGCAGGGAGCCAGTGTTACTATTCTTTTAGCCGATGAAAATATGCGCTTTGCCCGCAGCGAAAAGCCGGAGACGGAGGGCAGAACCGTGCTGGCGCATTTGGATAAGAGCCATATAACGGTACACACTTATCCGGAGTATCATCCTGAGACGAGCATTGCGACTTTCCGCGTGGATATAGATGTGTCGACCTGCGGCGAGATCACGCCGCTGTCCACGCTTGATTACCTGATCGGCAATTTCGATTCGGACATCATCACCATGGATTACCGCGTGCGCGGCTTTACGCGCGACGTTGCCGGCAGAAAATTGTTCATGGACCATAAGATAACATCCATCCAAGATTACATCGCTCCTGATACGCTGCGCAATTACGATGCGATGGATATCAATGTCTATCAGGCAAATCTGTTTCACACGCGGATGCTGATAAAAGAGCCGGAACTTAGCAATTACCTGTTCAACGTGGATATATACGAGATACCGCCCAAGACACGCTTGGAAATCAGCACGCGGCTGAGGCGCGAAATGCTGGAGATTTTCAGCGGTACGAATGTATTTTGAGCGAGGGTATATAATCTATATAGAAGTATAAATTTACAAAAAGCTGGTGATGTATTGGATAGACAAGCCCAAAAAGCAATGCCTGTGTACGAGGCATTGAAACAGTTTAAAAAGATGCGCGTGGTTCCGTTTGACGTGCCGGGACATAAGCGCGGGCGCGGCAACAAGGCACTGCTGGATTTCCTCGGAGAAAAATGCCTGTCGGTCGATGTGAATTCGATGAAGCCGCTTGACAATCTCTGCCATCCCGTCTCCGTCATCAAGAAAGCGGAAGAGCTGGCAGCAGATGCCTTCAGCGCGGCACACGCTTTCTTCATGGTCGGCGGCACGACCTCTGCCGTGCAGACGATGATACTGACGGCGTGCAAGCGCGGCGATAAAATCATACTGCCTCGCAACGTGCACCGCTCGGCTATCAATGCGATGATTCTCTGCGGAGCTGTGCCCATCTACATCAACCCGCAGATGGATAAGCAGCTAGGCATATCGCTGGGTATGTCGGTCGAGGACGTGAAGCACGCTATCAGGGAAAATCCCGATGCCAAGGCTGTACTGGTCAACAATCCGACGTATTACGGCATCTGCTCGAATATCCGCGAAATTGTCAAGACGGCTCATGAGCACGATATGCTGGTGCTCGCCGATGAAGCGCACGGCACGCATTTTTACTTCAACCGCCGCCTGCCGGAAGCTGCTATGCACGCCGGAGCAGATATGGCGGCAGTCAGTATGCACAAATCGGGCGGTTCGCTGACGCAGAGTTCGCTGCTGCTGATAGGCGAGAGAGTCAGTGCCGGCTACGTCCATCAGATCATCAATTTGACACAGACGACCAGCGGTTCATATCTGCTGATGTCCAGCCTAGATATATCGCGCTCCAATCTCGCCGTGTACGGTTCGGAGATATTCGACTTCGTAATCGACCTAGTTGATTATGCGCGCCACGAAATAAATCAGATCGGTGATTACTACGCTTATGCGCAGGAAAAGATAAACGGCGACAGCATCTACGATTTCGATACGACGAAGCTCGCTATTTACACGCTGCCCGTGGGACTTGCCGGCATCGAGGTTTATGACCTGCTGCGCGATGAGTACGATATTCAGACGGAGTTCGGCGATCTGGGCAATCTGCTCGCCTACGTATCGGTCGGCGACAGGGCGAAGGACATAGAACGGCTCGTCAGCGCGCTGGCGGAAATACGCCGCATCTACAAGAAAGATCATCGCGGTATGCTGGAAGCAGAATACATCAGCCCCAAAGTCATGTGCGCACCGCAGGACGCTTTTTACAGCGAAAAAGTTTCTCTGCCGCTAAAAGACAGCGTCGGCAGGGTCTGCAGCGAATTCGTCATGTGCTATCCGCCGGGTATTCCGATTCTCGCGCCGGGTGAGCTGATAACGCCGCAGATTCTGGAGTATATAGATTATGCCAAAGAAAAGGGCTGTTCGATGACCGGCCCGGAAGACATGGAAATAAAGAAAATCAATGTGATTAAAGAATAAGGGAGTGAAGTGCTAAATGGATTTATGGTTCAGCGAGTTTCATACGCCTCATGTGAAATTTTCCATACAGGTGGACAAGCAGCTTTGCAGCGAGCAGACGGAATTTCAGCGCATCGACATCTTTCAGACGCAGGAATTCGGGCGCATAATGGTGCTGGACGGCTATGTGATGCTGACGGAAAAAGATGAGTTCATCTACCATGAAATGATCGTGCACGTGCCGATGGCAGTTCATCCGCACGCTAATAAAGTATTGATCATCGGCGGCGGCGACGGCGGCACGGCACGCGAATTATTGCGCTACGACTGTGTGAAATCCGTCGACCTCGTGGAAATAGATGAGCGGGTGGTCGAAATTTCGCGCCGATACCTGCAGCAGACGGCGTGCAGCCTCGATGACCCCAGGCTGCATTTCCACTTTGAAGACGGCTTGAAATTCATCCGCCACTGCGAAGATGAATACGATCTCATCATCGTCGATTCCACAGATCCGTTTGGCCCGGGCGAAGGCTTGTTCACGAAGGAATTTTACGGCAACTGCTACAAGGCACTGCACGGTGACGGCATCATGGTAAATCAGCATGAAAGCCCGTTTTACACGGAAGATGCTTTTGCCATGCAGCGTGCTCATCAGCGCATTGTAAAATCATTCCCCATAAGCCGCGTCTATCAGGCGCATATTCCGACGTACCCGTCGGGGCACTGGCTGTTCGGCTTTGCTTCAAAAAAATACCATCCCGTGCTCGATTTCAACGGCGCGAAATGGAATGCACTGGGGCTGAAGACGCGCTATTACAATGCCAATCTGCACAATGCGTCATTTGCCCTGCCCAATTATGTAGAGGAGCTGATGGAAGATGTGGAAGAAAAGTAAAAATGTAGAGACCTTTTTGGGCTGTGAATGTGAATATGAAGACGGCAAGATAGTACTGTTCGGTGCGCCGTTTGACTCCACCACTTCATACCGCCCCGGCACGCGCTTTGCCAGCCGCACGATGCGCGCTGAATCGTACGGTCTGGAAACGTTCAGCCCTTATCTCGATCTCGATTTGGAAGATGCACACGTATTCGACGGCGGTGATCTGGAACTGCCTTTTGGCAGCGTGGAAGATGCTCTAAAACAGATTGAAGAATTTGCTCAAATCGTGCTCGACGACGGTAAAATTCCCCTGATGATCGGCGGGGAACACCTCGTAACGCTCGGTGCTGTGCGCGCTGCGGCAAAAAATTATCCCGACCTGCACGTAATTCATTTCGATGCCCATGCCGACCTGCGCGAAGATTATCTCGGCGCAAAGCTCTCCCATGCCACGGTGTTGCACCGCGTCTGGGATATCGTCGGCGACAGCAAGATTTTCCAGTTCGGCATAAGAAGCGGCGACCGTTCTGAATTTGAATGGGGAAAACAGCACGTGCAGACGCAGCGTTTTAATTTCAATGGATTGGAAGATGTTGTGCAGAAATTGCAGGGCAAGCCCGTTTACTTCACCGTTGACCTCGATGTGCTCGATGCAGCCGTATTCCCCGGCACGGGCACGCCTGAAGCCGGCGGCGTATCGTTTGACGAGCTGCGCCGCGCCATGAAGCTCGTCGCTGACAGCTGCAATGTCGTAGCCTGCGACATAGTGGAACTGTCCCCGCCGTACGACCAGAGCGGCATATCCACAGCGACGGCTTTGAAATTACTGCGTGAATATCTTTTGAGTTTAGATTATAATATAACTAAAAAAGCATGACATAAATCGTATTTTTCTATCACTAAGGAGGAATTGATCAATGGGAAAGGCCCTTATCATCGGCTGCGGCGGCGTAGCCAGCGTTGCCATTCACAAATGCGTACAAAACAGCGAGGTATTCGATGAAATCTGCATCGCCAGCCGCACCAAGAGCAAATGCGACGCGCTGAAGGAAAAACTCAGCGGCGGCAAGACGAAGATCACCACAGTACAGGTGAATGCTGACGACGTAAATCAGCTCATCAATCTCATCAATGAAGTAAAACCCGATGTAGTATTGAATCTCGCCCTGCCGTATCAGGATTTGACGATCATGGATGCCTGCCTCGCCACCAAAGTTCATTACATTGACACGGCGAACTACGAACCGCTCGACACGGCGAAATTTGAATACAAATGGCAGTGGGCATACCGCGACCGCTTTAAGCAGGCGGGCATCACGGCACTCCTGGGCAGCGGCTTTGACCCCGGCGTAACGGGAGTGTTCTCCGCCTATGCCTTGAAGCATCACTTCGATGAAATCAACTACATCGACATACTAGACTGCAATGCCGGCGACCACGGCTATCCGTTTGCGACGAACTTCAACCCCGAAATAAACATCCGCGAAGTCTCCGCCAACGGCAGCTATTGGGAAGACGGCAAATGGGTAGAAACGAAGCCCATGGAAATAAAACGCGTCTACAACTTCCCCGAAGTCGGCGAAAAAGATATGTACCTGCTGCACCACGAAGAACTGGAATCGCTCGGTCAAAACATCAAAGGCATCAAGCGCATCCGTTTCTTCATGACATTCGGACAGAGCTACCTTACACATCTCAAATGCCTCGAAAACGTCGGCATGACCTCCATTGAACCGATCGAATTTGAAGGCAAGAAAATCGTGCCGCTGCAATTCTTAAAAGCAGTCCTGCCCGATCCCGCCAGCCTCGGCCCCCGCACCGTCGGCAAGACGAACATCGGCTGCATCTTCCGCGGCAAAAAAGACGGCAAGGACAAGACGTACTACCTCTACAATGTCTGCGACCATCAGGAATGCTACAAAGAAGTCGGCTCTCAGGCAGTATCGTACACCACCGGCGTGCCCGCCATGATCGGCGCAATGCTCGTCATGAACGGCAAATGGCAGAAACCCGGTGTTTATAACGTCGAAGAATTCGATCCCGATCCGTTTATGGACGCACTTAACAAATGGGGCCTGCCCTGGAAAGAAAGCTTTAATCCCGAATTAGTGGATTGACCGATAAAATATAGTTAGTTCCGTAATTTGAGCTGTCAGCACAAAACGGAAAGATGAAAAGCCAAGGAGCATATAGTTCCTTGGCTTTTATAATGCAGTTTTTTACTTTGCCGAATGCTGCTGACGGATTTTCATCGGTGTCGTACCGAAGTGCTCGTTGAACATACGGCGGAATATCTTGTAATTGGTGAAGCCGTGTTTTTCTAAAATCCTGCCGATGGGTTCAGTCGTTTCGATAATATCTCGGTAGATGAAGGAGAGGCGCAGTTCATTCTGGTATTCGAGGAAGGTTATGCCCATGTATTTTTTGAAGAAGCGGCAGAAGTATTCGGGGCGGAAGACGAGTATGCCGGAGATTTCTTCTAGTGAGATGGGGCGGGCATAGTTTTTCATGATGTACTGGAGTACTTTGTCGAGGCGGTCGAAGTCTTTCTGCTGGGGCTTTAGCTCTGCCTGAAAGCTCTTGGTGCTGAAGTTGGTGTAGAGCAGGTGCAATAGGTCGAACAGTATGCTGTTGAATTTCAATAGATAGCCTTTTTCTTTTTTGTCTTGCAGTGCCTTCATTGCCGTCAGCATTTTTTTGACCATGTTTATCTGCTTTATCTTGGTGGTATTCGTTTCGTTGAAGTCTAGCTTAAAACGGATGTAGCGTGCATCAGGGATGAATTTTTCCAGAAAGTCCAGCGGAATGTGCAGCAGTATGTAGCGGCTGTATTCCATAGAGCGGTCGGAATGAACCACGTTGGAGTTGGTTAAAAGGCATCTGCCGACGGAGATGGTCCAGGTTTTGCCTTCGACGGTGCGCAGTACTTTGCCTTCCAGCATGTAGACGAGTTCGATGGCTCTGTGCCAATGGCTGGGTGTGTACGTTCCGTTGTCGATGTAGGTGCAGAAATTGACGTTGGTATACTCCGAAGGCAGGATATTTTCGTGCAAGATATTGTTTTTTGTCATGATAAATACTCCTTTTTAATAAAATTTTATGAAAATAAGTTAAAATCAGCATATAGATTGGTCAATATAAATACTTGATTCAGCTTATATCAAAATCAA
>CATYZV010000084.1 GCA_958415865.1 uncultured Selenomonadaceae bacterium | reverse complement strand
CGACCAATCCGTACGGCGAATCGAAGCGCATGATGGAAAAGATGATGAAATGGGTAGATAAGGCAAACGGCATCAAATACGTTTCCCTGCGCTATTTCAATGTAGCAGGTGCTATTGAAGATGGTCATATCGGCGAAGCTCATACGTGCGAAACGCATCTTATCCCTATCATCCTGCAGGTTCCGCTCGGCAAGCGCGACCATATCACTGTGTTCGGCACGGACTATCCTACGCCCGACGGCACCTGCATCCGCGACTACGTTCATGTAATGGACTTGGCAGATGCTCATATGAAAGCTCTCAACTACCTGCGTGAAGGCAATGAAAGCAGCATTTTCAACCTCGGCACAGGCGACGGCTTCTCTGTAAAAGAAATGATCGATGCGGCTGAAAAAGCCATCGGCAAGAAAATCAAAGTAGAATACGGCAAACGCCGTGCAGGCGACCCGGCACGCCTCGTCGCTTCCAGTGCCAAGGCACAGAAAGTGCTCCATTGGCAGCCTAAGTACACCAGCATGGAAGACATCATCAGAACGGCTTGGAACTGGCATGAAAAACATCCGAACGGCTATGAAGATTAATTGACTGTTAGAATGATAAAGAGGTCGTAAATAGTAATGGATATGAATTTAGAAATAAACCGCCTGCTCAACTTCGGACTTCAGCAGGGCTTGATCACTGAAGAAGATAGATATTACAGTGCAAATCTGCTGCTCGACGTGCTCAAGGTAGAAGAATACGCACCGGTAAAAGTAGAAGAAACGCTGCTGACTCCGCACGATATACTGGAAAATATGCTGGCTCATGCTGTGAAACTCGGTCTTTGTGAAGATACGACGGCACAGAGAGATCTATTTGATACGCGCATTATGAACTGCCTGATGCCGCGCCCCAATGAAGTCGTAAGCAAATTCCGCGCTCTGTACAAGAAATCCAAGATACAGGCCACGGATTACTTCTACAAGCTCAGCATTGCTTCCAATTACATCCGCAAGGATAGAATAGATAAAAACATCGTCTGGAAGACGAATACGGAATACGGCGACTTGGATGTTACTATCAACCTGTCCAAGCCGGAAAAAGACCCGCGCGACATCGCCAAAGCAAAGCTCGTCAAATCGGTATCTTACCCGAAATGCCTGCTCTGCCGCGAAAACGAAGGCTTTGCCGGCACGGCAACCCATCCGGCACGCCAGACGCTGCGCCTCATACCGATGGATTTTGAAGGTCATCAGTGGTTCATGCAGTATTCACCGTACACCTATTACAATGAACACTGCATTCTGCTCAATTCTCAGCACGTGCCGATGAAAGTCTGCCGCGCTACCTTTGAAAATCTGCTGAATTTCGTGGATTACCTGCCGCATTACTTCCTCGGCTCCAATGCAGACCTGCCTATTGTCGGCGGCTCCATCCTGTCGCATGACCATTATCAGGGCGGTCATTATACTTTCGCTATGGAAAAAGCTCCGGTTGAAGAAAAATTCTCCGTCAAGGGCTTTGACAATGTAGAAGTAGGCAGAGTAAAATGGCCGATGTCCGTCATCCGTGCCACCAGCTCCCGCAAGCAGGAACTGATCGACTTTGCTGTGCACGTACTGGAAAACTGGCGTTCGTACTCCGATTCGTCAGTCGATATACTGGCAGAAAGCGACGGTCAGCCGCACAATACGATCACGCCTATCGGACGCATCAGGGACGGCAAGTATGAACTCGACCTCGTACTGCGCAACAACCGCACGACGAAGCAGTACCCGCTCGGCATATTCCATCCGCACGATGAAGTTCATCACATCAAGAAAGAAAACATCGGCTTGATTGAAGTAATGGGTCTTGCCGTACTGCCGGCACGCCTCAAAGATGAACTTGCCAAGGTAAAAGAATACTTCATCGCCGGCAAAGCAGATATCAGCGATGATGAACAAGTGGCAAAACACGCTGAATGGTACAGAAAACTGCGCGAAGAATACGCGGATATCAAACCGGAAGAAGTCGATGATATGCTCAAGGCAGAAGTCGGCAGGATCTTCAAAGTGGTGCTGGAACACGCCGGTGTATTCAAGCGCAATATCCAGGGAGTACAGGCATTCGACAAGTTTATAAAGACTTTGTAATACAATAGACTTAAGCCTCATATCCCTGCAAGCTAAATATTTAGATATAGATGATGTACATGCCATTTATAGAGCATTATAGATGGCATGTATTTTCATAGAAAAATATTGAAAATGTCTGAATAGAATAATATAATCTTAATTTATACTGTCAATGTATATAAATAGACTGCATAATTTTTAGATATGGGGATTTGAGAGCATGAAAGCAACAACAATTATCGACGTAGCTAAGAAAGCACAGGTTTCTGTGGCTACAGTATCAAGAGTAGTGAACGGCAATTACCCGGTAAAAGAATCCACTCGCCATAAGGTTTTGGCGGCGATTGAAGAGCTGAAATACGTGCCCAACATTCAGGCGCGTGAACTCAATACACGCCATTCATCTATCATAGGGGTAATCGTGCCTAGCCTGTTCAACACCTTTTTTGCGGAAGTAATAAACGGCATTGAAAGCTTTGCGACGATGAGCGGCTATTCGCTGCTGCTGACTTACACCAAGGATGATCCTTTCTGTGAAAAGAAATGTATGAATGAGCTTTTAATGCGCAATGTATCAGGCATAATCAATGTCAGCCCGAACACGGAGCAGGTGGAGAGCAATTTCTTCGATCAGATAGCCGGGCGCATACCGCTGGTGTTCATCAATGCTTATATAAAAAGACCGTCTATATCGTACGTCTACAACGATGAACGTATCGGCGCGAAGATAGCACTGGAATACCTGCTGTCGCTGGGACACCGCGATATCTTATTCGTGCGCGGCCAGCGCAGCGACTCGTATGAGTTCAAGCAGGATGTATACACATCTTTGATGAAGAAGGCAAATTTGTTCAATCAGGACAATATAGTAACGATAAGAGGCGGCAACAGCCTAGATACGGTGGAATTGACCGTCAACAAGATCATGGAAGTACTGCCTCAGCGCAAGGATGTAACGGCTGTGATGTGCTGCAATGACCTCATGGGCATCGGCACGGTCAACGCCTGCCGCCGCATGGGCATAAGCGTGCCCGATGATATATCGGTCATGGGCTTTGACAATGTATCAATGAGCCATTTCATGGAGCCGAAGCTCAGCACGATGGATCAGAACATGATGACGCTGGGCTGGACTGCCGCAAGCCTTTTGATGGAAAAAATCGCCAGCGACAACAGGACAAGCCGCCAGGTAGTGCTGCAAAATACACTGGTACTGCGGGATACTACAGCACCGTGCAAATATAAATAAAAGAGATTTAAAGGAGTGTTTTTCATGTCAGTAACAAAGAAAGCATTTGGCAAAACCTCACTCGGAGATCAGATTTACGCATACACCATAGAAAACAATAAAGGAGAACACGTTACGGTCCTGAGCTACGGCTGTATCATTCAGTCCATCGTAGTTAAAGGCAGCGACGGTGCTCTGCACGATGTAGTGCTCGGCTATGACGATGCCGCAGGCTATGAAAACGGCACATTCTTCTACGGCGCGTTCATCGGACGCTGCGGCAACCGCATTGCTGACGGCAAATTCACTTTGAACGGCAAATCGTATGAATTGGAAATCAACAACGACCCCAACCACCTGCACGGTGGCTCTCACGGCTTTAATACGAAAGTCTATGCCGCTGCTATCTCCGGTGATAACAGCGTCGTATTCAAGCGCATATCTCCGGACGGTGAAGCAAATTACCCCGGCAATCTCGATGTAGCAGTCAAATACACCTTTGATGACAGCTCCTGCCTCAAATTGGAATACACGGTCAAGAGCGATGCCGACACCGTGGCCAATCTGACGAACCACAGCTACTTCAATCTCGACGGTGAAGGCGAAGGCACTGTTTACGACCAGCTGCTCCAGCTCAACTGCCCGGCTATGGTCCCTGTAAACAAGAACCTGATTCCGACCGGTGAAAAGCGCAAAGTCGACGGCACACCGTTTGATTTCCGCAAGGCTAAGAAAATCGGTCAAGACATCAATGCAGATGATGAACAGCTCAAGATTGCGGCAGGCTATGACCATACTTTCCTTCTGCCGCAGCACGACGGTCTTTACACCTTTGCTGAAGCCAAGAGCGAAAAGACAGGCATCACCTTAAAAGCCGCAACGACTCTGCCCGGCTTCCAGCTCTACAGTGCAAACTTCCTCGAAGGCAAGCCCGGCAAACAGGGTCATATCTACGAACGCCGCGGCGCATTCTGCCTCGAAACTCAGTTCGTGCCCAACGCTGTGAACTGCGATGTATTCGATTCTCCGGTGCTCAAGGCAGGCGAAGAACGCTATACGGTAACGACCTACACCTTCGGCACTGAAAAATAATAATAGGTTTTAAAAAGACAAAAACAGGCTTTGATGTATATTGCTTTGTGCATTATATCAAAGCCTGTCTTTGTAATTATACGAACATTTTAGTACAATTTTAAACGCCTGTATCATAATTATTTCAGATAGCGTCTAATGCTTAAAATACGGGCTTTAGGAAGTATTTAGATTTCTATACTATTTCTAATTCAGTCTAAAATCTGCCCCTTTTGCCCCTTTTCTGCCCCTTTTTAGATTGTCAGCGCGTTTAGCTTGTCGACTAAATCGGCTTTCATCTTAGCAGTAACATGGGTATAGATTTTCAATGTAGTATTGGCATTGCTATGCCCTACCCTTGACATGATTACCTTGAGTGGTTCGCCCATTTCCGCCAATAGACTAATGTGTGTATGTCTAAAAATATGAGTGGTTATATTTTTTCCTTCCAGCTGCACTTTAGTTAATGCCGTGCTTACCTGTGTGTAATGGTACGGAAAACCGTTTTTGGTAGTGAAGATATACCCGCGGTCGACATACCGGGCGCGGTTCCACTGAGCAGATTTTTTATTCTCAAGTATAAACCAATCGAGGATCTGCCGGGCGCGGTTTGATAGATCCACATTCCTATATGAGCTGGAAGTTTTGGGCGTGCCGCGTTTGCCGTCTGCCCCGTTAGGGATATTTATACATATAGTGCCGTTGATGTTGATGGAAGATTTTTCTTTATTGTAGTCCTGCACTCTCAGTGCTAGAAGTTCGCCGATTCTGAGACCTGTCAGCGCGATAAATTCCATCATTAAGCCTATACGCTTATTGATTCTTTGCAGCTGGTCGAGGCAGTCCCGCAATTCGTCGCGGTTTAAAAATTTATCTGCTGCTTTTGATAGCTCTTTAGCTGTGGCGGCTCTTCTATCCAGCTTGATTTTTTCAAAGTCTGAAATATCCTTGATGTAATTTGCTTTTTGGGCGTATTTGAATATCTGTCTTATCCTAGTGAGCAAAATAATAGTATAGCCACGGGATTTCTTTTTATCATAGTATATCTGATTAATTACTTTTTCTATCATCGCCGGCGAAACATTTACAAAGTAGACACCGGCGGGGATATATTCCATGATGGCATTCACTGCATTTCTATAAACTATAGCTGTAGAAGGCTTTATCCTCTTGCTTATACCTTCCAGCCACTCATTAGACACCTGTTCAAATGTGAGTTCTTCCATTATCGCCTTATGTTGGTTTGCCGCCGCGTTCGCTTTCATGATATACTTATCATTGAACTTCTTTTCTAGCATATCGAGTGCTTGACGATGATACCGCCGCGCGTTGCTGTTTAGTGTAATTGATACCTTCACAGTTTTGCCGGTGGCGGGATTTGTAAAGCGTTCGTTATACTTGTATCTAATGCCCTTAGAGTTCTCGATTTTTTCAATCCACATATAAAATAGACCGCCTTTCATGTTTTCATAATGACGACCCATACACTTACACTATGCCAGTATGAAAATTGATTGCGGTTATGGCTCTCTTACCTGTGGTTATATCCACGAGGAAGGGAGCTTTTTTATTTGCGCCGTCGACGTATCAGCCAGCGGCGCGGAATGATTACGAGTGCAGTATTTGCCGCCGGGCTTATTATCTGCTATGTGGCGGCTCTCTGCTCATTTGTTTGCTAAATCCTTATACAGCCAGTCATTAACCTTTAAAAAATGCGCTGACGCTTGCTTTATTTTGGCAGCTAGTGCCGGACTGTTCTCGCTTGTGATGACGTGCCGCGGCTGTTCGTGCTGAATATCAGCAGATATATTTTGTTTGTTATCCATGGTAAAACCTTCTTTCTTCAATTTGTGGCGGCTGCCTGCACCTATGCCCGCCGATCCACATCAAACGATGAAGGAAATCAACCAGCCGATATAAGAGTAGAGCGTAAATTTGCGCTGTATGCTAGTTTGTGGCGGAAATTTCCGCTGCCAAAATCTCACTGCCGAATTTTCGACCGTGAAAAGTCAAAACCAATCTGCCAGAATTTCGGCAGATGTAGCAGCGGCGCGGGCTTTCCGTCTTGGAATATCCTTCAACATGGCAGCTATAGGGCTATCGCGTTTCACGATACCCATACAATACCGTCGCGGATTACGACGGTATTTTTTATCTGCTATGTGGCGGCTGCCTGCCCTTAGTTTTAAACACCTCGAATTCGACGCGGTTAAAAAAGAGTATACGGAATAAACCCCGCCAATGCAATATTTTTCGGCGTGGTCGTGGTCCTGCTATTCGGTTCATCTGCTTAGGCAATGCAGACAAGCCAGTTATGAAGGTAAATAGGTACTTGCCTAATGTATCTATTTACTTTTTGACGACATAAAGTCTTGTAAGGCTTTTCGATATCCTAGGATTCTTTTTTGCTGTTTTCTAAAATACGCTAATTGAATTTTAAAGTTCTCTAATATTTTTTTTGTGTCTTTTTCACTTATATTTTTACCTGTACTACTATTTTTTACTTTTCCGTAAGATAAATTATTGATTATCTCCGGCAAATCTGATAATCCTTTGTCGCAATGCTTTTGCATATTATCGAGACTTAGTGTAGCAAGTTCCTCAAAGAGTAAAATGCGCCGCGTTGTATCTGTTTGCCGGTTGATTTTATTTATAGCCTCTACAATATCTCGCTTGGATACCTCAATACCATCAATACAGTCAATATCATCTGTAATATGAAGAATATCGCCCGTAGTATCTGCATGACCTATATTGAGCTGTATTTTATCTTTGCTCATACCTAGAAGCCATATTACAAAAGGCGCGTTATTTTCGTTTATGGCTGAAGTTGCTAGCTCTATATCCTTCTTTAGCTGCTGATCTTCATTTTTCGGCGTTCTTCCTAAAAGTTCATCAAGAGAAACGTTTAAAACGTCTGCTATTTTTATCAAGTTTTCAAAACTTGGTTTTCTATTTTGACTATTTTCATAGCCAAAATAAGTAGTATATGGGATATCTAC